>CALUSJ010000110.1 GCA_944323405.1 Candidatus Gastranaerophilales bacterium | reverse complement strand
TGATATTCATTCCCTGCATAATCTGGGTTTCTGCAATACCGTTCACAAGTGACAAATGGCCGGAATTTGTGGTTAACGTGGAGGTTTCAAGAATATCCGCTTTACCCAAATGCAAGGTTACTTCGTCCAAAGTCGTATTAGCATTGAATACGTCATTATTTAATACTATTTCACCAGTCTTGTCGCCGGTGAGTTTGAGGTTGTATTTAGTATCATAATTGATACTCGTGCCACTGACTTTTCCCCCTTCTATCTGGTCATCTATTATGTATTTACCCCCGTTTTGGGCTTTAAATGTTATAGTTGGAGAAGATAATGAGGTACTTACAAATATTGCATTATCTACCTTGCCCCGAGTTGGGTCTTCTGTATAGTTGCCGCTGATATAGTGGGTTTGACCGTCTGCTATAAAATTCATATCCTCATTGGTATACACCGCTCCGCCTAAAGCAAGCGATGATGTAGAAGTTGTTTTAGCATAGTTACCAATAAACGAACCCGATATTCCGCCAACCAGATTGCCTTCATCATCTAAAGCACCGATGGTACCAGTGATGGTACCAATATTATAAATCGCTCCGCCATAGGAAGAATTAGAGGAAGAGGATGTATAATTCCCTATAAAGTCGCCTGTGATATCACCGATGGTACCAGCATTACTAATCGCTCCGCCATAGGAAGCATTATTCCCTATAAAGTCGCCTGTGATATCACCAATAGTACCAAAATTACTAATCGCTCCGCCACCGGAAGCATTATTCCCTATAAAGTCGCCTGTGATATCACCAATGGTTCTTTTATAAGAATTATAAATCGCTCCGCCATCGTAAGAAGAAGAATTTCCTATAAAATCGCCTGTGATATCGCCTATTTCACCTTTATTATAAATCGCTCCGCCGTCAGAAGAAGAATTTCCTATAAAATTACCTGTGATATCTCCATAATCAGTTCCAGAAGGATTTTCTATGCGGTTTAAGGTATTAGAACTATCATATTTTACTGTGATAGTGGTTTTGCCATCGGTTGGGGTTGTGACTTCGTCAAAGAGGTAGTTGTTGTATTGATCCTCGCTCCACTCAAAATATTTAGTTGTATCCCCATCTCCATACTCAGTTTTAGCCAAATCTACACGATAATAGACCGGCTCAAGTTTGTTTGTTTCTTCGTTGTATTCATACTTGGTTATCGTATTCTTGCCCTGCTCTTCAACAGGGGTTAAAATATAGCCTTTTTCGGGTTCGGTTTCGGGGGTTTCTGTTGTTTCTGGGTTTGCATAAGCGATTGAAGACAAGGATAGTATCAAGGCACAAGAAGTTAGTGAAAAGCGCTTAAAACCACTCATAGAAGGGTTTTTACCCCCCCCCCCCTGTACATTATGTTGTACAGAATTTCTTCCAGCATTTAATAAAATTCCGTTTTTATTTTTCATAACGAGTACCTCATTCATACTTAAACTATCCTCTACTATTCTCAATTCCACACTGAACATTTTTATAACACTTTCTAAGGTAAATCGTTACAAAAATTTACATTTGAGGGCGTAAATGGGCATGGATAGGGGGGTTTTGTTTTCAGAAAAAATTGCGGAAAAGAGGAGAATTGTTAAGAAAGGTTAAGGCTAGTGAAGAGTGAGGGGTGAAGAGTGAAGGGTGAGGGGAGCATTTTAGGGTTTAGAGGGTGACTAGTGACTAGTGACTAGTGAATAGTGAATAGGTAAATAAGTTAATAAGTGAATAAGGGCGTAGAACAAGCAATGCCTGACTTCCTGTCATTGCGAGGACGATTAGGACGAAGCAATCCAGCTGAGTATTAACTATTTCATTTTAATCTAAAATACAGAAATAGTACCGTTCTTTTTATTGAATAGAGTATATACATAATGTTGTCTGTTATTCATAAATGAATAATATCAAAATGTTAGAGTTTAGGGGGATTAGGGAATAGATGAAGCGTGAAGGGTAATTAGTTAGTAGAACAGGCAATGACAGGTGTTTGTTATGCATGAATGAATAATATCAAAATGTAATAGTTAATAATCAGCTGGATTGCTTCGTCCTAATCGTCCTCGCAATGACTGAAAGTCAGGCAATGCTTGACCTACAGCCATAGCAAGGTTTAGAGGTTTAGGGGTTGAGGGGTTGAGAAGTTGAGAGGTTGAGAGGTTTAGGAGTTTAGAAGAAGTTAACAATTTTTTTTATTTTGAACATTGTTTTATTGAAGTATCCAAGACTTTAGCCCCAAGGGGAAGTCCACCCACCCCAGCCCTCCCTAGCAAGGGAGGGCGCATGCGCATGCCCGGCGTACAGAACCCCCTCCCTAAATAGGGAGCGGATTTGCGGACGGACGACACGAACGGGAGTGAGTTAGTCCGTCCGCTTATCCTAGACATATGCAGGATAAGCCTTTGGCTACCTTAGTCTACTATATTTAGCTTTTGTCATACTGTTGTTGTGCATATCCAGCCAGCTGATTTATCACTAAAATAACTCAATTTATCTATTGAGTTTCACTCCTGTAAATCAGCAAGAGTAGTTTCAGGCGCAAGTAATTTTTCCAAGTCCTGAGGTTTAATAAACCCTGTCTTTACGCACATTATAGCAGCTTGAACTCTATTTCGAACTTCTAGTTTTTTAAATATCGAAGCAACGTGTGCTTTCGTTGTATGATTCGAAATAAAAAGCTTATTTGAAATTTGATTGTTATTTAATCCCTTTAGAAGTAAAAATAAAACTTCTTCTTCACGCTCTGTAAAATTTTTCATTTCTCATCATTTGCCCTTTTTACTGCCGCTTCTTTATTATTTATGTACAATATATGCGGTTGCGTGTCTATAAGCTCGGTGGCTACTTTTTTTGTAAAAAATGTTAAAAATATATTAATTTTTGTAACAAAATGTACGAATTAAAAAATTTTATAATTATTTTTAGGGTCAATAAAATGGCAGGTATGACAAGCGCAGCAAGTGTTTCAGCCGGTAATAAAAAAAGAACCTGGTAAGGCATGGTAGATGAGGCATGCGTTTTTTGGAATAGGGAGTAGTGAATAAACAAAGTCCACGCAGAACAAACATTAAGAAATGTAACAATTTTCTCTAAAAATTAAAGTTTTTACATAAAATAGCCGTAATACATGGTAAACAAGGGAAAAATAAAGGAACAGTTTAACTATGGGAATGGCAGCCTCACAAAGTAATCTTTTGCAGCTTACCAGCCGAAAAAATACAATCGGCGGGGAGCTTGAGCATTTGTCTTTGCAGAGAACTGCTTTAACCAGAGAAATGAATAAGATTTCTCAGGAGTACAGGAATGCGCTCAACGCAAAAACTCTTAAATGGTCTACTAATTCAGGTGCGACATATGTGGATTTAAGTTATAACAACTTAATGCGTCCGGGAAGTGTTAATAACAACACACCGTATCTTATCACAGATAATAGCGGCAAAGTTGTTTTAGATGACAATTATGTAAAATATGCAGAAATGATTTCTCCTGACGGTGCAGCCGGAGGAGACTGGGAATCTAACAGGGTTGAAATTTTATCGGCATTAACAGGAATGTCACCTGAATATATAAGTTCTGCAGCTAGTGCGGGTGAAGCTGTTGACAGTGCAAACGAAAAAGTAAACGCTTTAATGGAAGAGGTTTCTATTCTTGAGGCCGGCTGTGTCACTGCAATGAGCGAAACGGACTTTTTCTATAATTGCTTAGGCATTCTTGGAGCAGGATATAACTGGGATGGGAATGCTCAGACTTCGGTTGGCTCTGACTATGAATATGCTATTCAAAATAATGGTGCTCATTGGCTGCTTGCACAAGATCCAAATAATTCAAAAACCAAATTAAGAGAAATGCTGGACCAATTGGTTCAAAACGCAACAAATTACTTATCCGATGATAACCTTGAAGCATTTAAAGAAGCTTGTGATGGAGTTTATAATGAATTTTCTATAAACATTAACAACGCAGCAGGCACAAACAATTATCAAGTGCCAGTATCACAGTTTTCAAAAGATAAAAATAATTATTATGCCGTAAGAGTTGACGATATCTTAGAATCTTTGATGGCAAAATATGCGGTTTGCGGCGGCGCCTGTACTCAAAGTGACAGAGATCCCAGCATATATTATTATGAAACTGTAGACAGGACATCTGCTGAATATCAAGAATATGAAGCTAAAAAGGCTGAATTAGAAGCGGCAAAAGCTGAAGCAGGCACGACTTCTAATACTTCTAATATGGCAATGACTGCAGCAGAAGAAAATCTTATTGATTTTTATGATAAATTATTCTCTGCAATTGCTGCGAATGGCTGGACAGAGAATTCTCAAGTTGCAGATAATGAATATTTAAACCAAATGTTACAAAATAACCAGTATTATATTACAACAGTAGAAACCGCAACAGATAATGAAGGCGAAGAATACTTTGAATATGATTCAAGTATTGCTTCAAACTTTGAAAATATCTTTATGGTTAATGATACAGATGCTGCAAACCAAGCCCTGGCTGATTATGAATATGAAAAAAGTATTATAAATGAAAAAGAATCTAGAATTGATACCAGACAAACTAATCTGGAAACAGAACTTGCTGCAATCAATGAGATGATTAAAGGTATTGAAACTGTAAGAGACGATAACACAGAGCGAAACTTTAGTATAATGTCATAATAGTTATGTTTGTGATATCCTTGTTTTTATAGTATTAGAGGATATCACAAATGTTTGATTCATTGTCGGATAAATTACAGGATATAATAGCAAAAACTGCTGGACAAAAAGAGCTTACGCAGGATAATATGCAGGAAGCCTTGAGGGAAATCAGGCGTGCTCTTCTTGAGGCTGACGTTAATTTAAGAGTTGTAAAGGCTTTTATTTCGAACATAAAAGACAGAGCAG
>CALUSJ010000109.1 GCA_944323405.1 Candidatus Gastranaerophilales bacterium | reverse complement strand
CTAATGATTTGTTATCACTTGCCATTGGTCTTTCACCTTGAAGTACGTTAATATCAACAGCTGTCTGGTTATTTTCAGCTGTAGAGAATACCTGCGATTTACTTACAGGGATAGTTGTGTTACGAGGTACAAGCGGAGTCATAACACCGCCTAATGTTTCGATACCCAGTGTAAGAGGAGTTACATCAAGAAGTACGATATCTTTAACTTCACCTGCCAGTACACCGGCCTGAATAGCAGCACCAACAGCTACTACTTCATCAGGGTTAACTGATTGGTTAGGATCTTTGCCTGTATAAGCTTTTACTAACTGCTGAACAGCAGGAATACGGGTTGAACCGCCGACTAGAACAACTTCGTTAATATCATTCTTGCTTAAACCTGCATCTGAAAGAGCCTGCTCAACAGGCATTTTACAGCTTTCTAGCAAGTCGTGTGATAATTCTTCAAACTTAGCTCTGGTTAATGTAAGCTCCAGATGTTTTGGCCCGTTAGCGTCAGCTGTAATATAAGGTAGGTTAATTGTTGTTTCAAATACTGATGATAATTCGCATTTAGCTTTTTCAGCAGCTTCCTTAATACGCTGCATAGCCTGTTTATCACCTGTTAAATCAATTCCTTCCTGCTTTTTAAACTCTTCGCAAATCCAGTCAATAATCTTTTTATCAAAATCGTCACCGCCTAAGTGCGTATCACCTGAAGTTGAAAGAACTTCGTGAACACCGTCGCCGATTGCAAGAATAGATACATCGAAAGTACCGCCGCCTAAGTCGAATACGAGAACTTTTTCTGCTTTATCTTTTTCTAAGCCGTAAGCTAGAGCTGCAGCAGTCGGTTCGTTAACGATACGAAGAACATCTAAGCCTGCAATCTTACCTGCATCTTTTGTTGCCTGTCTTTGAGCGTCATTAAAGTATGCAGGCACAGTGATTACAGCAGAAGTAACTTTTTCACCCAAATATTTGCTTGCGTCATCTGCCAATTTTCTTAAAATCATCGCAGAAATTTCTTGCGGAGTGTAATCTTTTCCGTCAATATTCTTCTTATAATCTTCACCCATATGTCTTTTAATAGAAGCAATTGTTCTATCTGGGTTCAAAATCGCCTGTCTTTTTGCTAACTGTCCAACTAATCTTTCGCCTGTCTTTGTAAAACCAACGATAGAAGGAGTTGTTCTCATACCTTCTGCGTTAGCAATAACGGTAGGCTTACCGCCTTCCATAACCGCTACAACCGAGTTTGTTGTACCTAAGTCAATACCTATTGTTTTAGCCATAATTCATATCTCCTTTTTTGTCAGTGAGTAGTGAATAGTGAAAGTGAAAGATATCTTATTTTCTCTAGTCACTATTCACTAGTCACTATTCACTAATAATATTAAACCACTGTTTTTATATAAATCTTAAAAAATAAACAAAAAATTAATTATTTCTTCTAATAAATTAATAGAGTGATTTTAGAAGTACTGCTAAACGTGAGCAGTCCAAGAATATGAGAAGAAAAGGATAGAAATCTTAAGAATAGAAAAAAGGGGATGACCAGTTTGTCACCCCCTTGTATATATATACCAAATTGCAATTAAAATTATTTACGCAAAAAATCAGGAATTTGGATGTCTGAGAAAGAAGACATCGTAGGAGCTTTTGTTTGCTGCTGATTATTAAATGCATTTGAGAAAAATTCTGCTGCGCTTATTGAGCGGTTTTCAACTTTTTCTTCTATTGGTATTGAAGACTTAAGCTCAAATCCCGTTGCAATAACAGTAATCTGGATTTCACCTTGGATATTGTCATCAACAACAGCTCCGATAATAACTCTTGCATCATCCAAAACAGCATCATTAATAATATTTGTAGCATCAGTAACTTCGTGCAATGTCATATCCGGGCCGCCTGTTATATTAACGATAACACCTGATGCGCCATTGATAGAAGTTTCAAGAAGTTGTGAATTGATAGCAATCTTAGCAGCTTCAATAGCTCTGCCTTCGCCTGTACCACGGCCGATACCCATAAGAGCAGAACCCGATGCTGCCATTACACTCTTAACGTCTGCAAAGTCTACGTTAATCAAGCCCGGTATTGTGATAATATCGGAAATACCTTGAACACCTCTTAATAGAACTTCATCAACTACGATAAATGATTCTTGAAGAGATACTCGTCTGTCAACAACATCTAATAATTTATCGTTAGGAATAACAATCAAAGCATCCACAGATTCTCTTAGTTTTTCCAAACCTTGCTGAGCCTGATTAGCTCTTCTTTTGCCTTCAAAAGAGAACGGTTTTGTTACAACGCCGATAGTTAAAATTCCTAAATCTTTAGCTATTTTGGCAACTACAGGAGCTGCACCTGTACCTGTACCGCCGCCCATGCCGGCAGTTACAAACACCATATCAGCACCTTCTATTGCACTTGTAATCTCTTGTTGTGCTTCTTCAGCAGCTTTTTCACCAACCTGAGGCTCACCGCCGGCACCAAGTCCATTGGTTAACTTCGCACCAAGTTGAATTTTATTTTTACAAATAGAATTATTAAGAACCTGTAAATCGGTATTCATTAACCAGAACTCTACACCAGCAAGTCCCGATTTAATCATTCTGTTTACAGCATTACCGCCGCCGCCGCCAACGCCGATTACTTTAATCTTAGCAGGGTTAACGCCCGGAGCAGCAACTGGTGCCATGTTATCTGATGATTGAATATTCTCTATGTCTTTTCTTCCGAAAATATCTGGTCCTAAATTATCCACAATAATTCCTCTTTTTTTTTACTTCTATACTATACCACTATATTAACATACTATTTTAAATAGAGACAAATGTAAAGTTTTAAAGAGCAAAGTTAATATAAATTTACATGCGGGGTTTTGTTTGGCGTATACTAAGTTATAATAATTCTATATTTTAATAACAAGGAAGGTGTGTATGAAAAAGATTATATTAACATTTTTATTACTCTTTTTAATGGTTGGCTCTTCATATGCTGCACAAGATAGATATTCAAAAGAATATTTGCAGAATCATAAACATTTTTCTCCGATGAATTCATTTGTTGAAAATATTGTAAAGCATAATATTAAAAGTTCTCTAAAAAAAGAAACTGGCGCAAATTTTGATGTTATTTTTAAAGGATATACAGTATCAAGTATGAATAAAGGTATTTTCAAGTATCTTGAGCTTACGGCAGAAAATGTAACTTCAGAAGGAATTCCGATTCCATATGTACATATTAAATCTCTTAGTGATTATAATTATATAGATTACAAAAAAGATCCGATTGAGTTCAAATCAGACATGAAGTTCGCATATGATATGGAATTGTCAGAAAAGAGTATGAACGAAGCGTTGAAACACAGCAGCTATAATAATGTACTTAATAAAATAAATAATCTTGCATATCCGATGTTTCAAGTAAAAGGAGTCAGCACTAAAATTATTAATAACAATTTATATGTCTTAACAGAATACAATTTCCCGATTATGCCGTCATCAAAAAATAAGGTTTTCGTTGCGTCTTCTGATATAAGAGTAGAAAACGGGCAAATAAAGGCTTGCGATGTCAAGCTGGACAGCGCTTATGGAAATATTGCCCTTGATAAAGTAGCTAATTTATTAAATCTTTTAAATCCGCTGGGATTTACAATGAATCTTTTAGAATCAAAGCAATGTAATGGAAATATTGAGAATGTAAATATTGTTGACAACAAAATAAAAATTGATGGTAAAATATATATAAAAGGAGAGTAAGCTGTATGAATTTTTTTCAAAAGCTGGGCATATTTATTTTAATAGTAATCTCGGTAGCATACGTATATTTTTCATTTTTTAGCGCAGAAGGATTTCACCTTCCTGCAAGAGATAATATACCGCCCGATATAGGCGAGCTTACTCCTATAAGCGAACCTGATGATATAAATAAAGAAGACTCAAAAAGTGTTAAAACAGTAAAAATTTATGTTTCGGATTCTAATGGAAAATTACGTTCGCTAAATAGAGAATGTGATACGACTATTGAAAAATCTTGTTTTCAATATGCAATTAGAGAACTAATTTCAGCACCTTCAAATTGGGAAAAATCAAAAGGCTTTACATCAGAAATTCCTGTAGGTACAAAGATTTTATCGATACGAGAAGGCGAAGGAAGTGTTATGATAGATTTGTCATCAGCATTTGAAGGCGGCGGCGGCACAGAAAGTCTTTATACCAGACTAAGACAGCTTATCAAAACAGCAAAAGCTAACACTAACCTCCCTGTTTATTTATACATAAACGGTCATCAGGCCGAAGTAATAGGTGGTGAAGGGATTATGATTAAGCAGCCTCTTAATGAAAGGTCTCTGGATGAGTGATTCTGAAAAAAAAGATTTGGATTATTATATGAACCTTAATTGGACGTTAATAGAAGGAACTGATCTGGATTTTAACGGTAATCCTTATCATTATATTGAAATAAAAGAAATCCCCAGTTTTGCATTTTGTGCTAAAACCAGAGAAAAAGCTCTCGAAAATTACAAAAAGCAGCTGAAACTTTCACTTATGCTTATGCTGGAAGATGGAGACCATATAATTGAACCTGGTGAAGAAGTAGAAGATGATATAGATTGGGAAAGTATATGTCCTTAACAAAACTATCTGAAGTTTATATAATACCAATGGTAAAAAATGACATAGATGAAGTGGTTGAAATCGAAAAAGAAGCTTACGGCCCTCATCATTGGGCAAAATCGTCGTTTTTTGATGAACTGCAGAACAATCTTGCTAAATACTATTCTGCAAAAACTTCTGAAGGCAGGCTTGTTGGTTATGCAGGCACATGGCATATTCTTGATGAAGGTCATATTACAACTATTGCCGTAAAAAAAGATTATATGCGCAATCATATTGGAGAGGCTATTATACATAAAATTCTAGAAGATTGTTATAAGGATGGAGTGAAGTATTTGACACTCGAAGTTAGAATTTCTAATATCCCTGCAATAAAACTTTATGAGAAATATGGTTTTCAGTCGCTTGGAACAAGAAAAGGGTATTATCAAGATAACAATGAAGATGCTCTTATTATGTGGACGGAAAATATTTTTTACGATAAATTTAAACAAAGATATAATGAAAATATTGAACAGCTAAAAACATTGATAAATATAAAATGAGTAAACGTGTTGCAAAACAGATAAATAGTTTTAAATATAAAGGCGAATCTATAAAATTTACACTGGGAACGCTTATTTTAACAGGACTTTGTGTTCTATTGATTATTGTTGCTACGTTCACACAAGTAACACTTACTCATCCTTATCTGCCTCTTGATACTTTAGCTTTTTTATCTCAAGAGACAAACGATTATGAAATGTTTCAGCATTTTATGACAAGTTACAAGTATATTCCCCAAATCCCTGTAATTTTCTTTGTTGTAGCTCTTTTAGGACGAAAATTCGGAATTTTTTCAATAATGTGTTATATAATTCTTGGGATGTTTTTCCCTATTTTCGCACTTGGAGGCGGGATTAGTTATATGTTTGAATACGGATTTGGGTATATTTTGGCTTTTATTCCTGCTATATTTTTTGCAGGAACTCTATTAAAAGGCAAAACAAACTTTATTCGAATTTTTCTAATATCAATTTTTGGAGTTATAATAATCCATATTCTTGGGATTCTTTATATGCTTTTTATTGCGACTCTAATACAAGCGCCGGCAGATTTGGTTACTAGCTGGATTGCTTCTCAAAGCGGAATACAAATAGTATATGATATATTCTTTTCAATTCTAAGTATTTATTTAGGCAGACAAGCCCGAAAACTCTTGTGGATAATAATGTGTTAGCTGATACTTCAATTTTTAATTGGATATTTAATTGTCACTTAGCTTCCCCTAAAAAATCTTCTGCTTGTACCCTCGCCCCCGATTCTTACATTTACCGGGCGCAGACATTTAGGGCATCGGCCGACATATGCAGTTCCTTCCCTATTTTTATAGAGCCGCCCGTATACGTGGCAGCATTCAAACCAAATACCTAAAAAACTTCTTTTAGGTTTATTATCTTCTTCCATTATTTTTACCTTTTATTTGAACTTGTTTAGCTTTAGGAACATCCGTTTCTGATATCACGACTTCTTTTTTTATTGGTTTAAAAACACTCTCCGTTAAAGTATCTAAATAATTTGGGGTTAAATGTGCATAGTCAAAAATAATCAGCCCGTTTAAATCGTACTTTCTAACAGCGTGAATCTGTTTCATCAAATCGGAATTAGAACCGTTCATAAATGTCACAAATAATCCTGCATAGAGCTTGGTACTTGCTGATTTATTTCTTAAGACTTCTTCAATGAGATTCATTGCGGTCTTGTCATCACAGGTAAGGAATAATGAAGTAAACCCGTCAACAAAGTTATTCATTGTCCAATTCTTCCAATCCTGCATTTTTGTATTCATTGCAAGCTTGCGGTTTGGAAAGATTACTGTTGTCAGCATAACATTATGATATCTGCAAAGCTGGCTTGTTTTTCTTACAAAATGTGTAATTTTATTGCATCTGTAGAATTTCCATTGGTACCAAAGCGGATCAGATGTTGTAAGCAGTATAGGGTCTATTCCGTAAGTATTTTTAAATTCATTTCTGGCATATTTTGTATACCCCCAGTTAGAAGCTTCATATCCGGCAAGACCGGCATCTATGGATTGCGGATAGCGGATATAGTCGAGATTAATCCCGTCGGGCTTATACCTAGTTATAATTTCGCTTAACAAATCTTGTAAAAAGGCTTGGACTTCAGGGTTTGCAGGATCTATAAAATAACCGTTATGCTCTGATACAGAATAAGGAATTTCCTTTAAATCTGCATTTTTTCTTTGCCTGTTAGCCCATTGAGGTTTTTTAGCTAAGATATATTCTGGATTAGTCTCAGGAGGTTTATTACCGGCATAGAAAGTCTCAAACCATATGTGGATTTTTATCCCTCGCTTATGAGCCTCGTTAATCCATATTTTTAGAGGATCAAAGCCCACATAATCTTCGTTTTGTTTTATAAAGCCGTATTTTTCCATGGTTTGTGACGGAAATATAGTTTTTCCGTGATAATATGTCTCTAAAAAGACATTATTAATACCGGCATTAGCAAGATAATCCAACACCTTTATTATATCTTTTTCATTAAAGTATGTCGGGCGAAGCCATACGCCTTTTAGTTCAGTTGCATCATATGGGATAACTGTGGACATTGCAAGATCTGCATATTCTATCGCACGTGAAGCGTATTTTTGAGAATCTTCACTATTTTTTGCAGCTTTTTCTATTAAATCATTAGCCTTAGCAATATTTTGCATAGTACGTTTGCAATTATAATTTGCAGTATTTTGTGTATAATAAATAAGCATGTTCTGCACTTCTTTTATCCGCTCTCGTGCAGTATAAAGAAACGTATCCGAAGTTATATATGATGTAATAATTTTTTTGTTTGGATCAATAGAGATTTTTGCCCCAACCATAATATTTTCATTAATCCATTTTTTTGCTTGTCCGTGTCCGCTTATAACAACACCATTTGCTGGAATCAGAGAATCCGCACCGCTTAGAGATGTAACGGTATCACCTGTTACAATTGCCTCTGTACCGTATTCATTGGTATTTGTTCTGTAACCAAACGCCGGAGTATAAATTACAAGCTGATTAGACCCTCTAAGCCCGGGATAATTTATTCCCTTCCAATTTGTGCTGGCTCTTGGATCTATAACATCAACTTTATACATTGATTGGTTAAAAATAACTTCATTGCTTTTGGGAACATATTCAGAATACAGCCCTTGTGCATAAACACCAGAACATATTAGAAATAAGATTGATAATATGATTACCCAAACTCTGCTCTTCATCCCCTTGCCCTTTATAAGATATTATAAAACCAGCAAAGAAGAATTACAAGAATGAATAAAAAGTATAGGCAGACTACTAAACTCTATCCTGTGCTACTAGCCGTTTTGGCGCTTATTCACTCGCCAGCTGGGCTCTAGTTAAGGACAGCAGAATTTCTTGCGGGATATAGGTATTTTTAACTCCAGAATCCGTATTTGCCATAAAGAATTCAACCATTTCACCTGGCTGGATTCCTAGTTTATCAAAAGGAATTTTTATATCTATCACATCTTGAAAAATAACCTCTATTCCTTCAGGGTTTCCTAAAGTCCACATATTAGGGTGCAGGACTTGAGCAAATCTTATGGGATAGAGCGTATCTTTAACGAGTGTAAGCGTGAGTTCATCTTCAAACTTTTCCAAAAGAATCGGATATGGGTTATCTGTTTTGCTGATTAACCTTATAAAAGCCCTTTCTCCTAGTCTTACAGCATTCCTTGTATAAATATAGAACTGGTTTATTCTATCAACAAAGCTTATTTCTCCAGAGCCTTTATTTATATGGAGTCTAAAGTATATATTATTACTGTCGCAGCCAAACAGAATCTTATCCACAATTTTGTTTTCTCTAAATACAGGGCCGTCGAGCATGCTTATTGAACCTGCATTATACCAATCCTCGTTGCTTGTAACAAACCCGTCCATTCTTGGTGTAATGTTTCTTTTCGGATGTTTAAACGGTACCTCTATAGCTGTAATCAAAGTTTTATCTAAATGTTCAGGATACTCTAAACCTAATATTAAATATACATTCTTGAGCCGCTCTCTGAACATATAATCAAACACAAAATCCTGCCCGGAATTATTTGGCTCGCCGTACCACCAGAACCAGTCACTGCCTTCGGCTATTAAAAGTTCCCGCTTTGCGTATTTGTTATTCGGATTATTTTTATTCTCTTTTACATATTTTTCATAATCATTTTTTGTCTGTTTTAAAAGCGCCCAAGCTCTATTTTTTTCAGGCTCGCCTATCCAGTACTGGAACGTTTTATCTATCCAGGAGCCTGAATATATCTTCTTTAGACTCTTCTTATGCTTATCTGATTCAATATAATCACTTATAAGTACTGTTTCAAGAGTTTCGTCGTTTTCTATTGCGGAATAGAATTTTTCAAGGAATTCCTTTCCGTCTTGCAGGTAGTTCTCCCAACAGTTTTCGCAGTCAGAAGCGATTGTGAGAAGATGGGTTTCATCTGGTGATACAAGCAGCTTATTCTGAATAGTCTTAATCTTGTCATACAAATCACCCGCAGCCATTTCTTGATTAATCCCAGCATACTCAAAATTGATTAAGTTAGGTATAGAACGGTCTCTGAATATAATATCTATTTCGGCTTCCTTTGTTTCATATGAATAAACTTTTAAAAGATGATACGGGTCATTAAGATTACCCTTAAAATCTCTTATAAAATCAAAGTTTATAGAATTAGAAAGCACGCCTTCATCGGAAATAGTCCATTTAATACCTTCTTTTGCAAGTACACTTAGTGTTTTGGGGCCCAGACATAATTCTGGCGGCCACATTCCTTTTGGCCGAACTCCGAAAACTTCTTCTATCCTATCCAGGGCGTTTCTAATTTGAAGTTTAGCATCATCACGCATTCCAAGAGTCGGCGGCAGACCGTCTGTAGTTATTACAGATTTTACAGAAGCACGCATATCAATTAATATCGGCAGAATTGCGTGATAATAAGGGCTTGTCGTAAGTTCGATTCTTCCTGTCTGAATATATTTTTTGTAAATCGGAATAATTTCTCTTATGATTTGTTTTTGAATCTCCAGTATTTCAAGTCTATCCTCTTTTGTATATCCATATTGCTTATCCCAGAGTTCTTGAAGCCTTGGATAGCGCTCAAAATGAATAGGGTCTATCCAAACAAGATTGAATAAAGCCATCAAGTCAGAAAGTTCTTGTTCAGAAAAATCATCAAGATTAGCAGAATCTTTAGAAAACCTTTTTTGATAAAGGTTTTTGTAGTTCTCACTTCTGTAAATCATTGTGTCATATTTTGAGCTGAAAAAATTATTTAGTATAAACGCTTTTTCTTCATTATTAATACTGGCTGTATCAGAGGCTGTAAGTTCAGAATGAATATCGTGATAACCGTTTTCTGAATAATCAATAATTGAGTCTAAAAGCGCCGGTACTATATTAAAATTAAGCTTAAGCGACGGGAATTTTTCCAGAATAAGCGCCATATCAAGATAATCTTTCACAGCATGCAGCCTTACCCAGGGCATAAGATAAGTGCCTTCAAGTTCATAGACCGGCTGATGCATATGCCAATATATAGCAAGTGAAAGTTTATGCTTGTTATTCATACAACTAGAGTATACAAAAAATTTACCCTTCAATCAAGCCTTCACAAAGAATGAACCTGCCGAGGAGCTCTATTTCACAGTAATTTTTAAGAGAATCAACGAGACATTTATTTTCACAAAACCCGCCTGAGAGATAGATTTTTTTTGGTTTTTTGCAAAAATTCCAGGCATTATAAGCTATTCCGTGCACAAATCTTGAAACTGCAATATCTGGACTTATGCCTTCAGAGAGTGCATCCATAATTTTTTCCATCCCGAAAATGCCGCAGGTTACGTTGAATTTTTCTTCTTGAAAACTCAAATCATCAGCTTTTATACCATAAAATTTTAGCAGCATCTCAACCGTAGCGCCGGTAGAGCTTGCGCAGGAAGTGTTCCAGTCCATATCGTGAAACTTGCCGTCTCGAAATTTAATCCACTTTGCATCACGGCTTCCTAAATCTAGAATTGTTGCATCAGGAGAAATATTGCGTTTTCTTGCACCTTGTGCCAATGCTATAATCTCGTTTTCACTAGAGTTTGCCATATGCCCGCAGGAAAAATCGGGAACTATATTCTGTTTTTTTATCAGGCTTGAAGGGATTATGTAATAATATCTGTTATTTTGTTTGCAAACCATAAATTCGTTTGAAAAACTGTTTTCATCCGAAATTATTTTTGAATAAGTTGTACCGGCATCCAAATATATCATAATCTAATTCTAAAACCCTTTGAAAATAAGATTCGAATCAATTATATCAAAAAAATATTGCGGGTTAACTATTTAAAAACTAATATTTATCTTGCCAACAACCTTTCCCGAAAGCGTCTTTATCTTAGAGTTGTATTCAATATTCCCCCAGCCGAGTTTTTTTATTAGTTCTAACACGGCAAAACGGCGGGCCTCCATAGAACAATCGTTTATTTTTACAGCAAAACAATCTTTTTCTTTTATATTCAATACAATACACAAACCGCCGGCTCCGGCTTTTGCAATCAATGAATCCGTTTTTTGGCCTATCTCTGTTTCAATCCTGCCTTCGCCTCCAAAAATATAGGGATTATGTCTTATGGAATTTATAATTTTTTCATACTGAAGTAAATTTTTAAATCCAACAAGCATATTATGTAAAGGCATGCTCAAAATCGGCACACCGCAGCCGTCGGTTGTTTCGGGATAACTTTGTTTTACTTCACACAACTCATTAATTTTATTTTTAACGGCTTTTTGGAGCGGATGATTTGGACTATAGTATGTTTCCAAATCCCAGCCGTTAATCTTGCACAAAACCAAAAATCCGGCATGTTTTCCTGAACAATTGTTATGAATGGCTTTCGGGGTTTCACCTTTCAATAACATTCTATCCTGCATAGAACGAGAAAGAGGAGCGTGAACTCCGCATTTTAAAAGGCTTTCTTTGATTCCGTATTTTGAAAGAATCCTTCTTGCGACTTCTATATGGCACTCTTCACCGGCATGTGAACCGCATATTAGCGCCAATTCATCTTCTTCTAAATCAGCACCGTAATCAATAAGAAGCGCTGCCTGAAGAGGTTTGGCGCATGAGCGCAAATAATAAGGCTGTTCCAGCCTGCTTGGTACGACTAAGTGTTCTACAAATCCTTCGTGTTTTTCTTCAACCAATCCGTCTCTAATGTATTCAATATCCATGAATTAGTTTAGAAGTTTATAGGTTTAGTAGTTTAGGAGAAGTTAAAAATATGGATATTATGAGCGTAAACGAATTTAAATTCTTCTCAACGCCTCAACTTATAAACTTATAAACTTCTATTCCTCCTCTTTCTCTTTATGATCTTTTATAAAAGTCAAAAGTGCGTCCATTTTTTGCTTAAGGATTTCGTTTTCTTCTTTAAGCCGTGTATTTTCTACTCTTATATCAAAATTTTCTTTTTCCATTGCCAGAGTCGGAATGTCATCAGGGTTAAGCGAGAATCTTTTACCCGCCTCTTCTTTCATAAATATAATACTCTTTACATCCTTCTCTCTTACAAATCCCATCTGCACCATTAATTCGGCAATAAATACGTGCTTGCCGGATTCGTTCATTTCTTGTTGTTTATTAAGAACCTCATCCAGCTGTTCAATTGTCATTTTGCCGGCACGGATAAAGTATTCGCCTGTACGATATTTACCCGCAATAAAACCTGCTATTGCGCTGATAAGATTTGGAACTTCGCTTGAGAAAAAACCAGAAGTTCGGCAGAAAGTAAATGCTTTGGCAACTTCTTCTAAAGTGAAATTGTTTTCAATAGCGATTTCAATTAATGACATACCCTTAGAACAGCAGTTCATAAAAGAATATATACTTTCATCAAATTTAGACTCTTTTGTCAAAAGCTCATTCTGTCCTAATTCAGATAATGCCGGCTTATATATATGAAACAGTTCGCCTTCTTGCACATCAAGGAATTCATTACTTAAATATGTAGTTAAATCATTAGATAGATTTAAAAATATAGTTTGCTTAATCCATAATGGAAAAGCTAGTAATTTCTCCATAAAGTTTATAAATAAGCTCTTACTCATGAAATATATCCTTCTTTTAAATGATAACCTTTGTTTAATTATAGCATAAGATAATAAAAGTTAACATTTGTAAAGGAAGCTTCATATATGGGCATGGATGGTTTGTCAATTGCAAATACCGGCGCTGTGAAAGAGTCTACTTCTGCTGAGCTTACGAGCAAAACAGAGCAGGCAATCCAAGCAGATGCAGCCGCAGCAGGGCGTCAGGTTCAGGGATTGAGTGTAAACCAAAGAGTTCGGCCCAAAGACGATGACGAAAGCAGTAATAAACCAAAACATAAACAAAAGGAAGATGAGGAAACCTTTGATGACGGGCTTGTTCAGGCTAATCAGGAAGAACAAGAAGAAGAGGGCGAGGAAGAGTTAGGAATAGACGATGTTGAAAACCCGAATAAAGATTTTTATGTTAAATTAAATGTAAAAGATGATATAATAGAATTATATGACAGTGCAACTGATAGATTAATAGAAACCATTTCCGGCAATGAACTTGGGGAATTAGTACAAAAGTTAAACATGGCATCGGGAATATTCGTAAATAAGAAGGTATAAAGTATAAAATGCCGCCAGTCAATCCATATAATAAATACATTAAACAATACCAGACTAGTAATATCACAACAGCAACACCTGAAAAATTAATGATATTATTATTTGATGGTGCGCTTCAATTTTTACAAAAAGCAAAGACCGCTATTGCAGAAGGAAATCTAAGTGAAAAATCCCAAAATATAGAAGGTGCCAGAAAGATTATTAGAGAACTTATGCGGACAATAGATTTAGAAAATGGAAATGATGTTGCAAAAAGTCTCTTCAAACTTTACAATCGTATGGCAATGAATCTTATTAAAGCTAATATTACTCGAAATGTTGGCAAAATAGATGAAGTTATAGAAGATTTAACAAATATAAGATGGGGATTTCAAAAGGCAATAGAAATTCAAAGCGGTATTGTGACAGTAGAAGAAGCCATGCGTGAACAGCAGCTGAACACAGGTATAGAACACCCGGCGTTAAAAAATGAGGATAACAACAATGCAGGATGAACAGCAGTTTGAACAGCTTATGCTTCAGTATAACCAATTGAAGCAAGGGGCTGAAGATATCTCAAAAATGATTGATAGAGAAGATTTTGACAATGCAATTACAATGATAAAAAATCGTGAGCAATTGTTTTTAAGCTGCAAATGTATACGCAAGTACCTTGAATTAACCCCTGTTCAAGAAAAAGAATTAGAGAGCATGCTTGATGAGATTAGAACACTTGAAATGCAAAATATTAAGAAACTTGAAAATGGCATGGAAAATGTAAAAATGGAACTGAAAAAATCACAAAAATCTCAAAAAATTCAGCGTGCATATGAGTTTAATGCAGGTCAATCCGGCAGTATTTTAAATATAAAAGAATAGCCAAAACCCCATTGATTACAGGAATGCAGGGCGTTTTAAATAATGCTCGTTTTTTGGTGTTTTGCCCCCCATGTCTGCAAGCTAGAAAAAATAACTATTTTCAAGAAAAAAAGTGCTTGCATTATTGATTTTTATTAGTATAATAGAATTTGTAATTAGAAGAAAGGAGTTTTATAATGAACAAAGAAGAATTAGTACAAGAAGCTGCAAAAAAATCAAAAGTAACTCAAAAAGAAGCTAATGAAGTTTTATCAGCTTTAATCGACACAGTTCAAAAAACTGTTTCTAAAGGTAAAAAAGTTACATTAGTTGGCTTTGGTACTTTTGAACCTCGTAAGAGAGCAGCTAGAAACGGCAGAAACCCACAAACTGGTAAGGAAATCAAAATCCCTGCTAAAACAGTTCCTGTATTTTCAGCTGGTAAGAAATTCAAAGAAGTTGTTAACGGCAAATAGTTTGCAGCTTTAAGCAGAATTTATTGCAAAGAGGATGGCTGACGAGTCATCCTCTTTGTTTTTAGTTTTTTTTCACTAAGAGTTAATTCGTTCTTCTTTTCTCAGATTTCGGATCAAGAATATCCCTTATTGTATCTCCAAGCAGATTAAAACATAGAACCGCAATAAATATCAAAAGGCCTGGAGTTAGAAGCCAGGGGCGGTATAAAATATTCGTAAATTCCTGCGCTTCTTTAAGCATATTCCCCCAGCTTGCATCCGGCTGCTGTATTCCAAGCCCCAGAAAGCTTAGTCCAGATTCTGCCAGAATATAAGAAGGAACGCTTAAAGTCATTGCTATTATTACATAGCTTGTTGTCTGGGGTAAAATATGCCTTAAAATAATCCGCAGGTTGGAAGCTCCCATTGTTTTTTCGGCTTGAACGAACTCTTCGTTCTTTATAGAAAGCACCATTCCTCTTACAACTCTTGCAAATCCCGCCCAGCCGATTAGCGCAAGAATTATTACAATGAGCGCAAACCTCTGCACGCTTGTCATTCCGC
>CALUSJ010000108.1 GCA_944323405.1 Candidatus Gastranaerophilales bacterium | reverse complement strand
GAAGGTGACAGGTATAAAAAGGCATGACAGCAGCAGCGGAAGAAAAAAAATCAGCTAAATCAAAAAAAGAGAAGGCTCTTGTAATAGTAGAGTCTCCTGCTAAATCCAAGACCATAAAAAAAATTCTCGGTGACGGGTATCAGATTGAGGCAAGCTTCGGACATGTAAGAAATCTTCCTGAGAATGATTTAGGATTTGATGTTCAGAATGATTTCAAACCTACATATGTTGTTATACCTGAAAAACAGAAGGTTGTAACCAAATTAAACGATATGGCTAAAAAGTCGGATAAAATTTATCTGGCTTCCGACCCTGACCGTGAGGGAGAAGCTATTGCCTGGCATGTTAGAGAATTATTGAAAGTTCCTGATGATAAAGTGTATAGAATCGAGTTTAACGAAATTACGCCTAAGGCTGTTAAATATGCAGTTGATCACCCAAGACAAATTGATATGGATAGAGTAAAAGCCCAGCAGACAAGGCAAATCTTAGATAAACTTGTTGGCTATAAACTCTCTCCCGTTCTCTGGAAACAGCTTGGGAATTACAGACTATCTGCCGGACGTGTTCAATCAGTTGCGCTCCGTATGATTTGCGAAAGAGAAGAAGAAATTGAAGCTTTTGTTCCAAAGGAATACTGGTCTATCCATGCAATTATGGATAAGGACGGTAAGACATTTGAGGCGGAAGTTAATAAATACAAAAACAAAAAAATTGAGATTAATAATGAAGAAGAAGCTAATAAAATAAAAGAATATCTTCTTAATCCTGAAACCGAATTTATCGTAGAAAAGGTTACAAAAAAAGAAACAAAAAGGAAGCCTACTGCACCTTTTATAACCTCAACTCTTCAAAGGGCTGCAAGCTCTAAATTAGGATTTGGTGTATCAAAAACCATGCAGGTTGCGCAAAAACTTTATGAAGGGATTGAAATCGACGGAACTCCTGTGGGGCTTATTACTTATATGAGAACCGACAGTGTGAGAATTTCTGATGACGCACATGAGATGGCAAAAACATTTATTCTGGAAAACTACGGAGAAAAATACTATCCGCCCTCAACAAATGTTTATGTAAAAGGCAAACAGAATGTTCAGGACGCACACGAAGCAATCAGACCTTCATATCCTGACAGGACTCCTGAAAGCATCAAGCAATATCTTACCCCTGACCAGTACAAACTTTATAAACTAATCTGGGATAAATTTATGTCTTCGCAGATGGCGCCGGCTGAAATTGCAAACAAGACTATTGATATAAAAGCAGGCGATTATAACTTGAAAGCCGGCACGAGCAAAATCTTATTTGACGGGTTCTTAAAACTCTATAATGACGCAGAAGAGGATGAAAAGGAAGCAGACGCTAAAATCCCTGACCTTGAAAACGGGGATAGGGTTAAATGTAAAGAAATTACACCCAAACAGCATTTCACACAGCCGCCTCCAAGGTACAATGAAGCATCTCTTGTTAAAGCGCTTGAAGAACACGGCATCGGACGTCCGTCAACTTACGCTACAATTATTACCGTAATCCAAACCAGAAAGTATGTTGAAAAGAAAGACAAAGCTCTTATACCAACACTTCTTGGAAGAACAGTCTGCAAGCAGCTTGTAAGCCAATTCTCGGATATTATGGATTACAAATTTACAGCCGGCATGGAAGAAAAACTCGATAAGATTGCAGAAAAAAAAGCTGTCTGGAATGTAGTCTTAAAAGAGTTTTACACTCCGTTTATGGAAGTTGTAAATTCCGTAATGAAAAATGCCCAGAGAGTAGTTATAGAAAGCGATAAGAAATGCCCTAACTGCGGCCGGGTTATGCTAGTAAAGACAAGCCGTTTCGGAACACAATTCCTCGGCTGCTCCGGCTATCCTGAATGCAAAACAATAATTTCGCTTAACAACAGTGTTGAATTAGATGATATGAGCAGCGACAATACTGTTGATGAAAAATGTGAAAAATGCGGCAGTGAAATGGTTATGAAAATCGGTCCATATGGCAAGTATTTGGAATGCAGGGAATGCAAGAACCGCAAGAAATATATACGCTCAACAGGAGTCAAGTGCCCAAAATGCGGTGAAGGAGTTATCATAGAAAAGAAATCCAAGTACGGCAAAATCTTTTTTGGCTGCAACCGCTATCCTGATTGCTCATACGCTTTATGGGACGAACCAACTGGAAATAATTGCCCAGAATGCGGAGAACTTTTATTAAAGAAGAATACTAAAAACGGTTTATTTGAAGTTTGCTCTAATAAAACCTGTTCATTTAAACGCCCTCTGGATGAAGGGACAAATGAAGGACAATAGAATATGTACGAAGAGCTGTTCTTTAGACTTTCAAAATCAAAATTCAGAAGCAAATTTAAACTTAAAGATAAGGAAAAAGCCTATATTGATACTAAAGGACTCGATATAATCGAATCCCACGCAAAAGACTTCATATCAAAACGAATCTCTCCAGCTCAAATTCCTAATGACGGGAAACAGACTCCTATGCGAGGTCATCCTGTTTTCATAGCTCAACATGCTACAGCAACCTGCTGTAGAGGCTGTATAGAAAAATGGCATAAAATTCCAAAAGGAATTGATTTGAGCGATGACCAGCAGGAATATCTTGTAAATTTAATAATGGAATGGATAAAAAAACAATATAAGTAAGATTACTTACAGTTATATAACTTATCCCTCTTTTACAATTTCAAAAATTGCTTTGCATTTCCTAAAAACTTTTTCAGCATCGGCTAAAGCCAGCATATTCGGGCCGTCACATAAGGCACAATCTGGGTCTGGATGTATTTCGAAGAATAAAACGTCTGCTCCAGCCGCCATTGCAGCTCTTGCCAATGTTGGAACAAACCTCCTGTCGCCGCCTGTCGAATCACCATTTGAACCTGGCATTTGTACGCTATGCGTAGCATCAAAAACAACTGGGTATCCAAATTCTTTCATTATAGGAATCGCCCTAAAGTCAACAACTAAATTATTATAACCAAAAGTAACTCCCCTGTCAGTAACCATAATATTTTTGTTTCCGCTGTCTTCAACTTTTTTTATCAGCGATTTCATCTGCTGGGGCGCTAAAAACTGACCCTTTTTTATATTTATAATCTTTCCCGTCTTTGCAGCTGCAACAAGCAAATCAGTTTGCCGGCATAAAAAAGCCGGTATCTGAATTATATCAGCTACTTCTGCCGCAATCGATGCCTGGTCTGGAAGATGAATATCGGTTACAATCGGAAGCTCAAACTCTTTTTTTATTTGATTAAGCATCTCCAATCCTTTTTCCAGCCCTAAACCTCGATAAGATTTTATTGAAGAACGATTTGCTTTATCAAATGAAGATTTAAAAACATAATTAAGCCCTAATTTTTCGCATATATTCTTTAGACCTTCTGCAGTTTTTTTCAATATATCCATTGATTCTATTGCACAAGGCCCAGCCAAAATTGTTAACTTGTCTCCGCCAATTTCAAAATCATTTAATTTTAAGACCATAATAAATCCTTTCATCTGATTATTATAATTTAGCATGAAAAATAATATTAATTAACTAAATATGTATTTATTTTTTATCATTCAAACTTTTTTAAAACAGTCTCAATCGGGCTGTTTGTTTTTTATTAAATTTATCTTCTCTCAATGTCCCAGAAACACGTTAAAACAGAAACCAAGTAGGGGTAAATATAAATTAAAAAAATTATTTCCAGTAAACTTTGAAGTTTTCAATTTCCTCAAGAGTTTTGTGATAATCCCCCTTGAAACAAATTGTCCTGTCATCAATGTATAAATAAGATGGCAATTTTACATTAGTCACATCTTTAAAAAACTTATCTAAATTGTTATTAATTAGCCATTTAGTTGCAAGCATCAAGTTTCTTGACGTAAAAAGATACAATTCAGCACTTTGAGATAAGCTTTTCAAAAACTCATAAGCCCCAACTTTAATTTTAGGAATATGATTTTTATTGAATTTCTCTTTTCCATACTCATTTAGTACGCCGTCTAAATCTATAAGTATTTTTTTAGTGAACATAAAATCACCTTATTAAATGGACTGCCATTCCTGTTAATAATGCTCTAATAATAACATAATTGGAATATGAGTCAAGATATTAGACAAATATTAGCAAACAATATTAAGAATCTGCGAATACAGAAAAAGTTAAGCAGAGAAGGATTATCTTTGGCTTTAGGAGTTGATAATTCTTATATTTCTAAACTTGAAAAAGGTAAAATAAATATTACCTTGGATAAAATTGAAATACTAGCCAATTATTTTGAAACAGAAGTATATTTATTATTAAAATAAATCTTATTGATAATTTTGTGTATCTCAATTTGCAAGCGAAAATAAATTTGCACTTTATTGCACTGGGCTAAGCTTTAGATACCAAGCCAATTTTAGCCTTATATGATTTTAAATTTTTGCAAAAGGAATGCAAGAAATGAGTAGTTGAGTGCAGCAGATTTTCGGTAGGGCGATGCGAGTCTTGACGAGTAAGCCCGTAAGGTGTCGGGAAACAGAGAACTTTCCGCCCCCCCCGAATACTCCAAGAAAAGAAAAGTCCACTGCATCTCAATACTAAAAACAGCCTCAATCGGGCTGTTTGGTTTTTATTAAATTTTCTCCGTCTCAATATCCCAGAAACATATTATCCGCATTTTGTTTGAAGTGATTTCATCACTTCAAACAAAACTGCTCCAGCCTCAGCTCGTTCGCACTCAAACCACAAGAGATGGTTCTCATCCTACTGCAAAATAAAAAGGATGATAACTTTTGTTATCATCCTTTTTATATGGACTCTACGTGTCGAAAATCGAACTTTTTGAAGTATATCAAAGAGTTGATAGAAGAACTAAAAAGGTCTGAAACAGTCTTATTTTTAGAGCATTATAATTTTTTCAAACAGACATACATAACCCTAAAAAATAATAACTGTCATTCTGAACTTGTTTCAGAATCTTGCCAACTTGAAGTTTCTGTTTCCAACTGGTAAGATCCCGAAATAAATTCGGGATGACATTTTATTTTTTTCTTTACTTTTGAAAATTTATTATTATAAAAAAAACATGCCAAGAAAATCAAAAGACATAGGTG
>CALUSJ010000107.1 GCA_944323405.1 Candidatus Gastranaerophilales bacterium | reverse complement strand
CCATATTTAAATTATAACAAACAACTTGATTTTTGTCAACATAAATCAAGAAAGGAAATATTAATGTCTTCAAATAACGACGTTAGAGTAATAATTAATATTATTTGTTGGGTTTTACTCAACCTACGAACTTTAATACTACAGGGTCTAAAAATACTTTTCTACAGCAAACTTAAATTGCTCTACAAAAATACGTTTGAAATATTCTAAACTATTATTTTCATAAAATATAATGACAGCTTTTTTGTAATCTGTATCTTTTACACTTCTGTATGATAGCCTGACAAAAATATTAAACAATAAGTTTATAATCAATAGGTTTTATGATAATAATTGGTGCAACTTTGATGACAAGTATCGTATAAAGGGTTTAAATTTAGTAGTTTTTGTCAGGCAATGCCTGACCTACGGCCTACTCGTAATGACAGGTGTTTGTTATGCATAAATAAATAATATCAAAATGTAATAGTTAATAATCGGCTGGATTGCTTCGGGCTAATCGTCCTCGCAATGACAGGAAGTCAGGTAGTGTTTGCTCTACAGCCATAGCAGGGTTTAGGAGTTTAGAGGTTTAGGAGTTGAGAAGAAGTTAAAGGATATTCTTATTTTGAACCTTGATTGCTTATTAACTTATTCACCTATTTACCCCTTCACCCTTCACCCCTCACCCCTCACTCTTCACCTATTCACTATTCACTAGTCACCTATTTACCCCTCACCCTTCACTACAACAAAGGATGACTTAAAAGTCATCCTTTGTTTATTTAGAAGTTACATCTTCCGTATTCACAAGATTCAGTTTCTTCAATCGTTTCACACTGATGCATAGTAAGAGCTGTTATAATTGCACTTAAACCAACTAACGAATAAATTATTCTCGATAAAACAGTCATATCACCAAATATTGCGGCAACAAGGTCAAATCCAAATAAACCTACAAGCCCCCAGTTTAGTGCACCAATTAGGACTAACACATATGCTGTGTATTTCAAATATTTCATAAAAGCTACTCCTTTCTGTTTCACTTTTAATTATTACCGACTTTTCTTTTTATAAATTGCCTAACTGGACTAATCCATACTGCTTATTTATATCTACAAACGGACTTTTCCATATATTTTACCTTGCTTAGTAGCCTTTATTATATCCATAATCATATCACCTAATATCTCAAACTCTTCTTTCACCTTAGGCGTTTGAACCTGCTGCCATTTTGCGAGAAGAGCCCTGAATTTATCGCCGTCAATCATACAATCGTCAGTTCCAATTAGTTTTGAGTATTTATCAGTAAACCATTCATTAAAACCTTTAAAAGTTTCTGTAATCAAATCCGATGCAATCTGCGCATTAGTAAGAATTACATCCATATCTTTAAAAACATTTTCATTATATTTAGCTGATTTTATTCCTGCTGCATTAGAAATCTTACCTGTATTAAACCCGAACCCGAAATATTCAATCCCTCTTTTTGCCGAAGAAGAAGCTTGGGCTAAATCCTGTGAGATACCTCTTGAACCATTCATATCAAAGAACATCTTTTCACAGGAATATCCGCCGTAAGCACAGACCAGACCAGTAAACATTGCTTCAAACGGATAATCAGTATTTTCCGACCGCCCTTCAAATACCGCTCCTAAAAAGTCGCCTCTCGGATCAAGCGTAATAAAATTAACATCTCTTGATTGATGCCAAGGACGGCCTTTTTTTCGAAGAATTTCATTCATCACTTCTAAGTTCACTGCATGTCCGCACTCGTGAGAAGTGGTTGCCCGTCTATTATATTCAGGCATTTCTGGGCGAGAAGTTCTGCCAGTCATAAGTTGTAAATAAGCTTCTATAAAATCACCCATTGATGCTTTTGTTTTATTACGTTCTACCATAATCTGGCTCGTCTTTTCTATCATTGTTTTTATATTAACAAAAGACATATATTCAGTTAATTTTACTAGTTTATCAATAAGAGCTTTTTTCTGCTCTGCATTATTACCGGCAATCGGAAGCCCTGTTTCTTTTATTCTATTTACAATAGTTTCTCTTCTTGAATTTTTATTAAAAGCCGGAGAATCTATCGCAATCTGCTGATTAAATCCTCTTACTAAGTACGGAACAATATTGGCGTATTCACTGATTGTTGAACCTATCACTATTATATTAAGATTTTCATCGTTAGCCTTTGACATTTCTTTTTCCATTTGTGCCATTGCTTGTTTATATCCTGCAAAATATAGTCCCGAAAAAGCAAAGTCTTCAAAATTATTTACATAAACTATTGCTGTTTTATACTCGTTTTGTTCTGCTGCTTTTTTTGCCTCGTCAAAAATCCTCTTCATTTCCTCCTGCGGTAATGTTCGAACTCCTTCTTCATCCAAGGCGCTTAAAGCAAAATCTGATGAAGAAATTTCAATAAACGGAACTTTTGCTTCTCCAGCAATTGCTTGTGCTGTATACCTTCTGCCAGAACCTGCTTCTTCATCCATTGAATATATTACATAACCACGAGTGCCGATTTTTCCTGTTTTGATTTGTCTAACTATTGCTTCTACATCTTTTTTTGCAGTATCTTTGCCATATAATGATGCTAGATTTCTTCCTGTATCATAAACAATATTATTTGAATCATCATCTTTATTGAATATTTCTTTCGCAATCGATGCAAATTCATCTACTTCTTTTACAGTTATTTTTTTCTTTGTATCACCATAATAATCTGCAATTCGTTTCATTAAAGCTATAGCTTTATCAGGGAATACTCCATCAATCCTATCTGCATATATTATTGCTTTATTCTTAGCATCTTTTGAAAAAGGTACTTTCAAATTTTTTGTTAATTTTTTATCTGCAGCAATGATTTCCTGAGCTTCATATGTATGAATCGGAGGGATAAAATATGCGATGTAATCTGAAAACCATTTTTTTACATCAGAATTTTGCATAAATTGGTAATATGAATCTTTACTTTGTAATAATATAAATTTTGTATTTTCCATTGGATTGTTCATTAGTTCAAACATTTCCGCTGAAAACTCATACTCATTTGTTTTTGGATTTATTGAAGCCAAAATCAGATTATCCATATTAATCATAAAAATCTTATTTTTATCCGGCTCTTCTAGAGCAATCGCATTAACTTCTTCTAACAACCCGCTTTGAGTAATTTCTTTGGACATCGGATACAAAAGAGTATTTTTACTATTAAATCCTCCGTACTTAGGTGCATTCATCGTCTTTATAATACTTGAAATTATTCTATCTGCTTCTTTTGAATCATTATATGTAACAAATAAATTTGAGCCTAAAGCCAATTTATTCCATACTTCTAAAGCTCTGTTATCATATGCTTTCATATAATTTTCTCTTATCTTTTCTTCTGATTCGTAAAAACTAATGCTCTTAAAATCTTTCAGAAATTCCACAGGATACTTATCACCGTATGATCCGACTGTCTCAAATGCAACACCCAAGAGGATATCGGAATCTATTTTTACGCCTTTTTCATTTATTTCATTTAGGTTTCTTGCAAAATCCTCAGATAACAATAGCTCTGAATCCTTATCCTCAGTATCATCATAAACAGGAAGTTTGCTTAAGGCTAAATCATTTTCATCTTTAAACATTCTTACAGCTTGCATAAAAATTTCTCTTGAATCTTCTGTAAGCATCATATTTTGTTTTGCATATTTATTTGCCAATTTATTAAGCTTTGAAATCGATTCAACAATTCCGCTATCTAAACTCTCTTTATCAAAACGTAGAATATTTTCTTCCGTCTCATCAATAGAAGCCTTAATTACATGGTAAGGAGTTATTTCTTTATTACCGTTTTCTAGAGCAGCCTTCTTCGCTCTTTCCAGGAATTCCAGGCCATCATCTGTAAATCGTAGTTTATTAGTCTTTTCATTTGCCTTGAAACTAATATAACTACGAGGAACACCTTGTAATTTTATTATTTGTTGATTATTTATAAAACTATTATTTAAATTAGAATTAGAATTCTTAATACTGTTAATACTATGAAACTGCTTGACCGAATCTACTTTTATCACTAAATATTCTCCTTAAACTACATTATTAGTAAACCTCATAAAAAGAAATATTGCGCATTCTGTTACATAAATTTACAAATTTTTATAACTTTTTAGACTCATAGAGTAAAATCATGATATAATTTAGCTGTAATTTATAAAGGAGAAGTTTTTAATGAATACAGCAACTATTGTCGGCCGTGCCGGTCAGGATGCAGAAATCAGATATTTTGAATCAGGAAAAGTAAAAACAACTTTTTCACTTGCAGTAAACCGCTGGGATTCTAAGACAAAAGAAGATGTAACCGACTGGTACAATATAGAAGTTTGGGATAAGCAGGCTGAGTTTGCAGGAGAGTATATAAAAAAAGGACGCCAGGTTGTTGTTGATGGCAGGATTTCTATAAGCAAGTGGACTGACCAAACCGGCGAAGAGAAAGAACGGTTTTTAATTATTGCAAACAATATCAGATTATTAGGTTCTAAAAGAGACGCAGAACAATGATTTTATCAGAAATAGTCGGCATAATAGCAGATGATTTAACAGGTGCAAATGATACTGCGCTTCAGTTTCATCTAAGAGGAGCTAATACAAAAATTCTTCTGGATAGTGAATACACACCAGCAAATAAAGAAAATATCGAAGTTTGGGCAATTTCTACCGAATCAAGAAATTGTGATAAACAAGAAGCCGTATCTAGGGTTGAAAAAGCTGTAAAAACATTTGTTGAGAATTTTTCATTTGATTACTTCTACAAAAAAATTGATTCAACATTGAGAGGCAATATTGCGCTTGAAACTTTGACAATGATGAATATGCTTGAGTATGATGCCTCTATTATCATACCGGCGTTCCCTCAAGAAGGGAGAATAACCGTAGGAGGATATCATCTTTTAAAAGGTGTGCCAATTGGAAGAACAGAGATTGCAATCGATCCGCATTCTCCGATTCTTGAATCCCACATTCCCACTTTGCTTAAGTCTCAGCTGGACGAAAAACAAAGAGAGCTTGTCGGCACTATTGACTTAAAAACAGTAATGAATGGTGCAGGACCAATATTAATTAGGATTAATGAACTTATTAAAGAAGGTAAAAAGTTAATCGTTGCAGACTCAACATCTATTACTGATATAGAACAAATAGCACTTGCCATAAAAAAATGTGATAAAAAGCTTTTGGCAGCAGGAACAGCTGCTTGTGCTCAGGTATTAGGGAAAATTTGGCTTGCAGGTTTAGAACGTACGCATCAGGCTCTCAAGCTCGAAAATTTACCTAAGTTTATAGTTTCAGGAACTGCAACTCAAATTACAGCAGATCAAATTACAAAACTAGAAAATTCGGATGATTTTGACAATATTAACTTTATCCCGCTCGACACAAAAAATATAATCGATGGAGTCAATGATGAACTTGTTGAGAGAATTATTACCAACTTGAAATGCGGCGTAACTGTTGTTGTCCACACTTCGCACTTGATTGCAAATTTTGACGGATTTTCAGAAGATTCTTTTAATGCTGAACTCACAAAAGATAAGCTTTCTGGGATGATTACTGATTTTCTTGCTGAGCTTAGCAAAAGAGTGTTAGAGCAAATCAATGTCGTATTAATCACTCTTGGAGGAGAAACATCTTACAAATGTTGTAAAGCAATCGGTTCAAATGAACTTATGCTTCTGGATGAAGCGGCTCCTGCTATTTCGATTTGTTCAGATTCACATAACAGATGGATTGTTACAAAATCAGGAAATCTAGGAACGACAAATACTTTAATAGAAATACTTAACTATATAAAATGCCATGAATAATTATTCTAATAAAATTGCTATAATAACAGGAGATCCAAACGGGATTGGAGCTGAAATAACAATAAAAGCTCTAAACTTATTAAATATCCCGCCAAGAGATATTGTTATAATTTCCAATTCCAAAGTCCTTAATACATATGGTTCTATAAACAATACTTATGAGTTAATAGATATAGATTATTCTGAAAAAATCATACCTGGTGAAATATCTGCTTCAGCCGGAGATTTTTCATACAGGTTACTCCAAAAAGCTTGCGAAATCAGGCCTAAGTTCATCGTTACAGCTCCGACATCCAAAGAAGCTATGAATCTTGCAGGACATAAGTTCCGCGGACAAACAGAAGTTTTAGAAAAATTTCTGGCACACGATGGTCAAAAAGCAGAGATGCTTTTTGTATCAAAAGATTTTAGAATACTTCTTCTAACAAGGCACTGCGCACTAAAGGATGTAAGTAAAACTTTAACAAAGGCAACAATTATAGAAAAAGTTGAACGACTCAGAAGTTATTTTCAGAACAAGCTATTCATTAAAAAACCTTCTTTTGCGCTTTGCGCTCTAAATCCTCATGCCGGAGAAAACGGCTTAATCGGCAATGAAGAGGAAGAAATTATTATACCGGCAATTGAAGCAGTCAGAAATCGAGGTATAAATATTACCAATCCTCTTCCTGCTGACACATTATTTATTGATAGCGTACAAAAATATCTCAACGGTGAAAAAATGCCTTATGATTGTTATATAGCCTGCTATCACGATCAGGGATTAATACCGATAAAATCAATTGCAGCAAATAAAACCGTCAATATGACCATCGGGCTTGACATAGTAAGAACTTCTCCAAGCCACGGCACTGCATTTGATATTGCTGGAAAAAATATTGCAAATCCCGAATCAATGATAGAAGCGGTTAAATACTGTCTTTACTAAGGATTCTAGGGGTAAAACATTGAAATTTATTAATTAATATGCTAGTATAAGGTAGTATAAAAAATCATAAAATTGTTTATAAAAAAGGAGAGCGTATGATATTAAAAAAAGGATTCACCTTGGCTGAAGTTTTAATAACACTGGGTATCATCGGTGTTGTTGCAGCAATTACAGCTCCGAGTTTGGTATTGAATACAGGTATGGCAAAAGTTGGCCCATCTTTAGCAAAAGCAGTAACAACTTTTGAAAATGCAAACCAAACCATGCTCGTAGATCTTGAATCTAATTCTATTACTGGTATTGATGGTAATAATGAATGGGATGTACAGAATTATGTGAGGAATTTATCCAGATTTATGAAACTAATCCCAGATCTTACCCATCACGCTAAAGTTCCAACTTATACTGCATATAAAGGCGGTAATTATACCCCTAGTCAAGCAGGAGCAGGTGATACACCTGTTGAATGGGATGATGCTGCATATACATTAGATGATGGCAGCATGGCTTTTTATATTATGCCAAGAACTAAAACCAATCCTGTAGATTCTTACGCAAATGTTCCTTCTAACCAGTTAATTGGAGAAGTTTATATTGATATAAACGGGTTTGCAAAACCTAATAAACAAGCAAAAGATATTTTTAGATTCTATTTATATAATGATGGTACTTTAAGAGCATATGGTTCAACTGCTTTTGATAGAACCCGTTATGGGCATCAATATGATCAAACTACAAGTTGGTCAGAAGGAGGGTGTACAGATGAAAGCACCCATGAATTTGATACTTGTGCCGGTTCCATTTTCGAAAACAATATGAAAGTTATATACGAATAATCTAGAGGCAAGGTGTATGCAGAAAAAGGATGGCTTTCAGCCTCCTTTTTTTGTATCATATAATTGAGGCGGGGAAGATATGAATATAGACCTTAAGCAGTGGAATTACATCGTAAAAATTTTTAACAAAATTTTGCCTTTTTTAGCAATGGTTATATTTTGTTTTGTAACTTTAAAATACGGAATATTTTCAGGAAGGCCTTGCTGGGAAGACGAAGCGCACGCCTGGACTATTGCACAGCATACAAATCTTTTCCAGCTAATCGAACTTATGAAAGTTGAAGGACATTTCCTATTATGGTATTTAAGCATAATGCCGTTTGCCAAGTTTAATTTTCTCTATCCGTATCCCATGCTCTTAATAAATTGGCTTTATATGGTATTGGCCCTAGTTGTTATGTGGTGGAAGGCCCCTTTCAATAATATTATAAAACTCTGCATAACTTTCTCAGCTCCAATATACTGTTTATACTCAGTTTGGGCAAGATGTTATAGTATTGGAATATTTTTCCTGTTCCTTGCAATGGCTGCTTATAAAGATAGGCTCAACCATCCTTATAAATATTTACTCTGCCTAGTACTTACTGCAAACACAAGCCTCCCTATGTGTATTGCAGCAGGGGTTTTAGGATGTCTTTTTCTGTACGATTTGATTAAAAACAGAAGTGATAAAAAGATTTTTTACACTATATTTGCAACGCTTGTTTTTCATTTGATTCTATATTATTTCCAATTTTTCGGTGCTGCTGTACCTGATTATGAATCCCAGCATTCTACTAGTCCCTTTATTCTTGCATTTTTAGGACTGTATTCTTTACCTCCCAGCCTTGTATTATATAAAACCGTTTTATTGAAAATAGGACTAATAATTTTTCTCATATTTTTAGCAAAAAGCAGAAGAGCTTTTACATTCTTTATGGGCACTTCAGCTATTATATTTCCGTTTTTTATATTTGTTTATAATGCAAGAGTTCACCATTTATTCTTGATTTATATATTTGCACTTGCAGCTTTTTGGATATACACAACTGAATACAAAAATCGCTCTAAGTTTGATTGGTTTAGTATATTTTTTATCACTGCCTTACTGGAATTTGTATTTATGCAGATTACTATTCCATATGGTTTTACTGGCTATAGGGATTGCATAATCGAAGAAGAAGCAATGAAAACTGCGAAAATATACACTGACGTAACACCTATTGCTCTTGCTCCATCAATACCTTATCTAGAAAAAGACGGGATATATTTATACAATTTATCAGGTGTCAATTTATCATCATATGAGGGTTTGAAACAATATTTTAGTGCCGAAGCCAAAAAGTTTAATCCCGATATTCTTGCTTCAGACCTTGATTTTAGTAAAAATAACTATTTAATTCTAACATATAAACTTCCCAAAAATTATATAAATGGTACAAAACAGCAAATAAAAGTAAAGCTTCATAAAACAGTATATTTTAGAGCTCAAGAATATTATCTTTATGTATACAAGGTTTTGGGAGTAGAGTAGAACATTTACTATAAATTACCTGCAAAGAGAGGCGCTATTTAACAATACCGCCAAAGGCCATAACATCTTCATAAGAAGCACCTGCTTCAAGCATTTCTTCGGCAGAAAAATCAAATAGAGTAATTATATCTAAAACTTCTGAACGCTTATCAATATTGCTGACTACTGTATTTAAAGCTGTTTCACGAGTCATATATCTAAATTTATCATGTATCCCTAATTGCAGGCTTCTTTTTTTAGCTTTCCCCATTAATTCCCTCCCCAAGTGCTAATAAAGAAACGCCTATCATCCCTGAATAGTTTCCGGCCTTAGCTAATCTTATTGAAGTCGGCGCTGTAATTATTTCTTCGTTTACAATTTCTTCAACTGTTTTAATATCAACAAATTGCGCCATTGAGCCCGACAAAACAACACACTCTGGATCGAATATATTTGCGAGTCCTATTATTCCAATAGTTATATCTCTTTGCCAACGATTCAGAATCTCAATCATCTTTTCATCGTTTCTATTAACCCCGTCAATTACATCGTATGTTGTTACAGAACTATCATTAAGCATTTCTTCAGCATCCCATTTTAAAGCATTTCCTGAAGCATAAGCCTCAAAACAATCCCAACTCCCGCAAGTACATTTTCTACGCTTATCAGGATACATTTTGAAATGAACTTCTCCAGCGGCGCCAGACTTTCCTTTAAAAAGTTTATTATCGATGATTATACCACCACCGACACCTGTTCCGAGTGTTAAAAGAATAGAAACAGAAGTTCCCTTTGAAGCTCCTATTTTGTATTCTGCCCAAGCGGCAGCATTGGCATCATTTTCTAAGAATACTCTTCTTTTTTTGCTTAAAGCCATAAAATCTATAGTACGATATCCTTTTACCAAGTTTCCTGTCGAGCCAATGACGGCAGTATTTTGGTTATTTACATCACCGGCAGTCGCAATCGCAATTATATCAACGTCATCTTCAAATTTTACAATCTGGCCGCTTAAGATTTCTTTTATGCCATCAATAGTTTTTGGAGTAGAAAACTTATCTATCTCGCTGATAATATTTCCATCTTCATCAATTATTGCACTATAAATCTTTGTTCCGCCTATATCAAATGCAAGAGCTTTTCTCATTTATATCCTTACTTCCTTTTTCAAAAGTATCTTTTACTAATTCTCCATATTTCATCTTCCCAGTAGTCTGCAAAACTTTGGCTGCTGTCTTTTCATTTGCTTTAGGAAGATTATCATATTCTCTTATAATTTTTAACAATTGCAATGCAATATCATAGTTGGACATCAATTTCATTTTTTAATTCCTTCTACAAATCTTTTTGTAATAAGCTGAGGTCTTGTAATAGCAGAACCTATTACAACACAGTGCGCACCAAGCTCAAAGGCCTTCTTAGCTTCATCAGGACTCCATATCCTTCCTTCAAGAATTACAGGTTTGTTAATATTATTTACAAGGCTTTTTAATAGCTCAAAATCCGGCCTGTCAGAAGGTTCTCCAGATTCCATTGTATAACCGGCCAGTGTTGTCGATATTAAATCAGCGCCTAAATTTGCACAATTAACACCTTCTTCCAATGTTGAAATATCAGCCATTGCAAACCTTGATGAATTGTGTATTACATCAATCATTTCTCTTAGTGTGCAATTATTGCGCGGACGAGAAGTTCCGTCAAACGCTATTATATCGGCGCCAGCTTCTATTAACCCTTGAACTTCATCAAGCCCCGGTGTTATATAAACAATTTCTCTCCAGTTATCAGGAAGTCTATCGGGTTTTGTAAGCCCAATAACAGGCAGCCCAAACTTTTTTGCATTCCTTACATCCCTATATCCTGCAACTCTTAACCCGCCAGCACCGCCATTAACAACCGAAGCCATCATTGCCTCCATACAAGATTCGTCATATAAAGGCTCGCCCGGCATAGCCTGAGATGATACAACTATTTTTCCCTTTAACTTTTCAATGAGTTCCATATTTTAATTTTAACATAAATTATTAGTATTGATAAAATATCAAAACATATTTATAATGTAAGTATAATATTTTAGAGGGGAATATGAAGAAAATAAGTATTGTCGGAATATTATCAGCAGCTATTCTTGCAATATGTTTTGCTGTTTTCTGGGTGGAAAAAGAGGCAGAACAAGAAGTTTCTACTGGGAAATCCTCGGAAACATCTACAGAAACCTCTGCTAATATTACTAATACACCTTCTATACAAACACCTGCACAAGTTGAAGAGCTCAATAATGTAAATACGGCAGAGAATACACTTCCAAAAATTACAAAAAAAGTTAACCTATATCAGGGACTTTCAAATAACCAGCTTCCTTTATCTGCTATAGCAGAGCTTGCAATTTTACCAGAAGATATTCAGGAAAATGTTAATGAACTTATAGAATCACAAAAAAACATTTATCTTCTAAAGAAAAATGGCGATAAAATCCTGCTCATTATAGAAAACCCATCTGACAGCAGGCATAATATAGATTTGGCAGAAATTTCTTTAGCAAGCGAAAATATAAAAAATATCCCATTTGGTTCACATATAGCTGGCGATGAAACGGAACGTGATATTTGGGAATATGAAGATGACGATGATACCAAAAGACCTGTTAAACACATAAAACATGATTTGAATAATGATATAGAATATACCGAGTATTGGAACTACGAAGAAAATAATCCTATTAAATATGAAATGAGAGATAATGAGGATAAGATTGTATCAATAAAAAAACAAATCATTGATAACGAAACCAGCTTAAGAGAAGAACATATTCTATATAATAGCAATGGAAGTATAAAAACAAGTGTTTCTATTAGTTATACCGGCCCAAACATTACAAGATTTACGTATTATAACTCCGAACACCCAGAAGAAAACATGACCTTACAAAATGAATTCTCGGAAGAAGGAAATAAAGTAAAAGAAACTCTTTATACTTCTGATTTTAAACCTATTAGAGAATATAAAGCATCATACAGAGAAGGAATAAGAACAGAACTCAATGTTTTCGACAGTAAAGGCTTAGAATTAGAAAAATTCTTGGCTAAATAAGTCATCGTTAACTTTTTTAGGCCTTGTAAAATAATCCATAATCATGCTTGCAGCACCAACAGCAAGACCTGTTGCCGTAGCATATCCAGCATATGTAAGAAGAGCTTTCGCATATAGTTTCTTCATGTTTTTAATAAGCGGTTTCGCTAATCCCGTTTTTTTAGCCAGCTTAATCCCCTTATAACTTGCCATCCCTTCCTCTATAACAGTAGGAAGCCAGCAGGCAAACGCAATCTTTCCGCAATTATCTTTTACAATATCCATAGCATCTCTTGGAGCATCTTTAGGTTTTGACCTTGAAAACATGGCTACAAGCCCCATCCAAGCTGCTGCTACATATCCGGGATAACGCAGCTTACTCAGGATTTTACCAAACTTACCTTTTAAATCATTCAAAGCATGACCGGCTTCATGGAATCCTGCAATAGAAATTTTATCAGTGTTTATTGTTATAATTTTTTTTGATGGAGTATAGGTAGCGTTTTGACCGCAGCAAACGTCGCTCATATCATTAAAATACTGAGCTGGGTTTATTTTAACCCCCAATTTATCTAGTCCAGAGATATTTATAGATTTAATAAAGGCATCTTTATAAAAATCATTTCGGCTATGCTCTTTTATCAATTGGTTATTAAAAGGCTTTCCAAATGCTGGTAATGTACTCATAATCGTAGAAGATGCCATACTTGCAAGCAAAAAGCCTTTTATCCCGTCATTTTCACTTCTTGGTATATATTGACTGCCATTGTAATAAAAAGAATTAACCATGCGCACACTTTTCCTTAAACTACACTTATTTATTATAAAACCTTTTGATAAAAAAAATTGCCTAAATGTTACAAAACTTTAAAATAATTCAAATAAAGAAGAATCAAAAAAAGATACTTGCATTAATTAACATTCTATGGCATAATATAGTACAAGGTTGGGAGCCTTATAGATGGTCTAGATTTGGCTAGCTATTTTAGAATTTACAAGCCCGAAAAGGATGAGTACCTCACATTAATGAGCGGATTTGAATTTAATTATGATTTTTTAAAAAAGAATGCAACGCCCGGAAGCTGGAGGCGTGGTTATGAATATTACCAGAAAGATATGATTCTGGAAGCTTATCCTGAGAAAAATTTCTTCAAAGGTAAAGTAAAAGGGAATTATCAAGATTTTTATGTTACGGATTTAATCTTTAAGAAGAATAAAATAGAAGCTAGATGTAACTGTCCTTTAAAAGAAGAGTGGTGCAAGCACGCTGTTGCAATTGGTCTAAAAGCCATAGAAGAACGTGCCTATGGTAAGTGGATGCTAGAAAAATACGGTGTTGAATATGATAACTCCGATGTTGATACTTCACTGAAAGAATCACCGAAGGGCAATTACATATTCCATTTTAATCCCAAAAGACGCCAAAACTTTTTCTCTATCCTTGTAAGAGATAGATCAACAAATAAAATAGTACGCTCCTTAGAAAACATTTTGAGAGCATTAATTGATATACAAAAAACTGACCCTAACTTTGAACTGAATGATGCTCAGAAATCTGAATTAGCATTATTCCAAACATTATTAAAGATTTCCAAACAGGATAAAAAAGCTGGTTGGTACGATATTCCTATTACAAAATTTGCGCCAGTTTTCCCTTTGATGGCAGAATTAGAAGAGGTTTTAGACGAAAAAACTAAAGAAAGAATTCAATTCACCAATAATGTTTGGAGTTTAAATTTAGATGTTTCTACAACAACAATTAACGGCGGTACCAATATTGTTCTGGAACTTTTCTGGACACGTCCAGATAAAGATGAAATATACCCTTTTGAAGAAGTTAACTATTTCTCCAGACAAATTAAATGGGGACGGTACAAAAATATTATATTCCCTATTAATATAGCAATGAATGAGCTTCCGCAAAGTATTATTAAATCAACTTTCACAGACTTAAAAGAAGCAGACGGCGGCAAATTTGTTTATGAAGAACTGCCCCACTTAAAAGAAATAATGAATGTTACAATTGCGGATAATATTTCTAAGCTTCTTCTGGAGCACAAGCCTCCGCTTAATGTAGTAACTCTCGGCATTGATTATGACCAATCACTCAAGGCGTCTTTGGAATTTGATTATTCTGGAGTAAGAGTTCCATATTCAAAGAGCAAAGAAAAATCACCTTACATCTCTGTAAAAAGCGAGGAGCAAGACGGTCTGGTCTACTGGATTAAAAGAGATTACGAACACGAACAAATGGCATACAACATGCTTCTTGCCTGTAAATTTGTTCCAATGCAGACTAACAACCTTGCTCTGGAAAAAGAAAACGCTATAGATTTTTATAATTATTATATTCAACAAGCCGGCGAGGGCTGGAAGTTTGAAGAAAGAGATGATATGAACTTCTTCAAACTCCTTGAAGAACAATTCAGGATGTGTGCAAAAATTGATTTTTCAGAAGAATCCATCGATAGTATGGAAATTCAATTATATGGTCAAGTCGGGGATGAAGTTATAAATTTTGATGATATATACGAGACGATTCAAAGCGGCGAAAAATATGCAAGAGTCAGAAGTCTGGGGTTTGTCGAGTATCCGGCGCAGAATATTTACCAAATAATGCGCTCTTTTAACTCTTTTGACGCCTACAGAAACAATGAAAATAAATTTCTAGTCAAGACATATCGTGTAGGCTTAATTACAGAGCTTAAAAACCAAGGCTTTGAACTCGTAATGAGTGAAAAGTTCCAAAAATTCTGGGAACAAATTTCAACATTCTCAACAACATCTGACGGAATAGAGCTGCCCAAAGGCGTTAATGCTGAATTTAGAGAATACCAAATCAAGGGTTTCCATTGGCTTTGGTTCTTGTATGAATATGGCTTGAACGGTATCTTAGCTGATGATATGGGACTTGGTAAAACATTGCAAGCCCTAGCACTTCTGGAAAAAGCTAAAGAAGTTGACGGGCCTCAAACAACTTTGGTTATTGCTCCTACGACCGTTGTGTTTAACTGGGAAGCTGAAATCCAAAAATTCACACCCAGCTTGAGCTGCCTTAAACTTACAGGAGCAGACAGGAAAGATTTGTTTAAGCATATTCCAGAATATGACATTGTAATTACAAGCTACGCTCTTGTAAGACGTGATATTGCGAAACTTAAAAAATTCCATTTTAGATACATAATTTTAGATGAATCGCAAAATATTAAAAATGCAGTTTCACAAACAGCCCAAGCAGTAAAAGAACTCCAAGGAGACCATAAACTTGCATTATCCGGCACACCTATTGAAAACAAACTTGAAGAATTATGGTCTGTATTTGATTTTCTAATGCCAGGTTTCTTGTTTAATGCTGCAGAATTCAATTACAGATATGTTACACCTATTATGGAAAGACAGGATAAAACTGTTGAAAAACGTCTAAAACTACAGATTTTCCCATTCATATTAAGACGTATGAAACGTGATGTTGCCAAGGATCTTCCTGATAAAGTCGAAAATATGGCATATTGTGAACTTACAGATGAACAAAGAGATTTTTATCTTGATGTTCTTGACAGTACTAAAGAAGAACTCTTTAAGAGCATTGAACTTAACGGACTTGAAAAAAGCAGAATGTCTATATTCTCGGCACTTCTTAGACTCCGTCAAATCTGCTGCCATCCAAGACTGTATGACAAAGAAAATGTTAAAGGCATCATGAAATCTGGTAAATTTGAATATTTGAAGGGAATGCTTGAGCAGATTATTCAAGAAAAACACAGAGTACTTCTGTTCAGCCAATTTGTAGACATGCTTGATATCATTAAAGCTTGGCTCGAAAGAGAAGGCATTCCTTACGAATACTTAACAGGCAAAACAAAAGACCGTCAGGCAGCAGTAGAAAACTTTAACAATAATCCGAATATTCCAATATTCTTAATAAGTTTAAAAGCTGGCGGTACAGGTTTGAACTTGACAGGAGCCGATTATGTTATACACTATGACCCTTGGTGGAATCCTGCAGTTGAAGATCAAGCTACCGATAGAGCTTATCGTATCGGACAAACAAAAAAAGTTTTTGTATACAGGCTTATTACTAAAAATACGGTTGAAGAAAAAATACAAAAGATTAAAGGCCGGAAACGAGATCTTGTTGATAGCGTAGTTTCTATTGACAGAAATATTACAAAATCTCTTACGATGGAAGACTTGGAAGATATATTCTCAGTTGACTAGTTATTTTAAAATACCGTTCATTAACCTTAACTTTAATACTCTGGCATCAAAAATTGTAATAAAATCCTCTGGTAATCCAAGATACTTCTTATGCTCAGCTGTAATATTTTTCAATAAGTTTTTCATTGCGCCGATATACTTATTAGTAAAATTAGTTTCTTCTTTCATATACATATGAGATAAAACAGGCGGAGTTTTGGGTTCTTTAGGATTAACTAAATAATTAAGTACTACAGCTAAGTCAGTTCTATGCAAACCTAAAAGACAAGCCATGTAGTATTTCCCTTCATCCATAACTTGAAAAAAGTCAGGAAGGCGCTTTATAAAAGCATTAATCTCATTTTGCCTTTCCTCTGCGGTTAACTTTGTTGCTAATGGCATATTAAATATGGGCATATTCACTTTCAATTTAAAATTTATATAATTTAACCCATTTTCTTTACAGGTTTCAGCATATTTAGAACTCTCATCCCCTTCAGTTCTTAAATCAACAATCGTATTTATTCCACATTCTTTTAATTCAGTAAGAATAGAGTGTTTTTGATTTGCTAAAGTTACTCCTCTTATAGAGTTTGAATCAATCAGCCTAAAATGTTTAATTCCAAGAGATTTAATTCTAGCTATATCAACACTCCCGGTGTTTCTTACAAACTCGTCTTCGATTGGAGCGTTTTTTACAGGATTAGAATCTGATTTAAAAGTAAAATTATTAACTTTAAAACTAGGAATCTGCAATATCTTCATATTGTATCTAACAATCGTGAAAAAAAAATTTGCTAGATTCTAGCTCTTGAATGACATATTGCAATTGCTATAGCATCAACAGTATCGTCCAATTTGGGTAAATCCTGAGTTCCGAGAGCAATTTTAACCATACGTTCCACCTCTTTCTTCTCTGCTCTCCCATACCCAGTCAAAACCTGTTTGACTTCCATTGGAGTATAACTGAATATCGGAATGTTAAATTTTTCAAGGACGGTTAATATTACTCCACGAGCTTCTGCAACAGGAATAACTGTTTTTTGGTTTTTGAAAAAGAATAATTCTTCTACAGAAGCGCAATCCGGCTTGTATTTATTCACAACTGTTGCCATATCATTATATATCTCAAGCAAGCGCTTTGAATCTGAAAGATTTTTATCAGTCTGAATAGAACCAGATGCCTCAAGCTCAATAAAATCATCTTTTACGTTTATAATTCCATACCCGACTATTGCCATACCGGGATCAATTCCCAAAATTTTCATATTTATTATTATACCATTCTATTAGAAATTTTGTTAATAATTGGCTTAAATTCACTAAAAAATGAAAAAACGGAAAAGAGTGCAGATTTACTACTTGCAAAATTCTTTAAATTCTATTAAGATATATGTATTAATATTAAGTTAAATGAATATTTGTAAAAAGTAAATAAAGGGTGGTAGCATGGCTGAAAATGAAGAATTGCAAGAGATGAGTAATGAGGAAGAGACTCGTCAAAAGATATTGGTAGCTGATGATGAGGCTAGTATAAGAAGAATTCTTGAGACCCGACTAAAAATGGTTGGATATGATGTAGTAACGGCTGAAGATGGTGAAGAAGCTGTCGAAGTTTTTAATAAAACAAATCCTGATTTAGTTGTATTGGATGTCATGATGCCAAAAATGGACGGTTATGGTGTAACGAGAGAAATCCGTAGAACCTCAGATGTGCCGATTATAATTTTAACAGCATTAGGAGATGTTTCAGAAAGAATAACTGGGTTGGAACTTGGAGCTGATGATTATGTGATAAAACCATTTAGTCCCAAAGAACTTGAAGCCCGTGTAAAAGCTGTTTTACGAAGAACAATAAGCAAAGATATCGTAATACCTGCATCATCTTCAGTAACCGCAACAACTAGTTCAAAAGGCGGTAAAAATATTATAACAGCCGGAGCTATAAAAATTGATACTGCACGAAGACAAGTGTATAGGAAAAATGAACGTATAAGACTTACAGGCATGGAATTCAGCTTGTTGGAATTGTTGGTAAATAACTCAGGCCAAGCATATTCAAGAAATGAAATATTACAGCACGTTTGGTCATATCCAGCAGATCATAGAATAGATACCAGAGTTGTTGATGTACATATATCAAGATTACGCTCAAAACTAGAAACAGATCCTGCTAACCCCGAGCTGATATTAACAGCAAGAGGCATCGGATATATGTTCCAAAGGATTAATTAAAAAAGTAAAAAAAAGATGCCTTATGGCATCTTTTTTTTATACTTGCTAATTTTTCTTGATTTGATATACTAAAACTTGTCGGAAATATGGCGGATATCGTCAAGTGGTTAAGACCTCGGATTGTGGTTCCGATATACGTGGGTTCGAATCCCACTATCCGCCCCATTTATCGAATTTGACCCTTCGGGGTCTTTTTCATTAGGAACGATAAGGGTTTTCAGGGTTCGAACTTTTGAATTTACTAACTGCTCAACCTGTTCTTCAAGATATTCCCAAACCTCTGCTGTAATGGGCTTTTCGAGGGTTAGAACTTTTTTATCTGCACTATAAGCGTCTTTAATCATTCTTAAAGCTTCAAAAATTGGTTTTAATTTCACAGATAATTCTGTATCGATATGATTGTATAGAATTTCTTCAATAAGAAGACGTAACATTGTGCGTTTATTGTCCAAATCTGATTTAAGATATAATTCTGGAATATGATTACAGAAGTCAATAATAAGGTCAATATTCTTGTAGATTGTACGGTTAATGTCATTGCTTTCTTTAATTTCTATAGTAATCAAATCACGTTCTTTAATCCAAGCCTCATATTGTTGATTAAACATTTCATCAGTAAATGAAGCTGGTAGTTTACCTAGTATCTTGTCTTCATAACTCTTTTTTAT
>CALUSJ010000106.1 GCA_944323405.1 Candidatus Gastranaerophilales bacterium | reverse complement strand
TACAGTTAAGAAAAGAGCTGGATTTGTATGCAAATCTCCGTCCCTGCTATAATCTTCCTAATGTAAAAACACGTTATGACAAGGTTGATATTGTTGTAGTCAGAGAAAATACCGAGGATTTATACGCAGGAATAGAAATACAGGTTGATGAGGATACTGCTGAAAGCATAAAAAGGATTACAAGAGGTGCGTCGGAGAGGATTGCAAAATTTGCATTTGATTATGCGGTTAATAACAATAGAAAAGAGGTTTGTGTTGTAACAAAAGCTAATATTTGCAAGCTTTCTGACGGTCTCTTTTTAGAGTCTGCGCGCAAGATTGCCTCAATTTATCCCCAAATAAAATTAAGAGAAATTCTTGTTGATAATTGCTGTATGCAGTTAGTTCAAAACCCTAATCAGTTTGATGTCCTTTTACTTCCAAACCTTTACGGCGATATCGTGTCTGATTTGTGTGCAGGACTCGTAGGCGGCTTAGGAATAGCTCAAGGTGCAAATATCGGGGAAGATTATGCGGTTTTTGAGCCTGTTCACGGCTCTGCTCCTGATATTGCAGGAAAAGACATGGCAAACCCGACTGCAATCTTAATGTCCGCAATAGAGATGCTTAATTATATCGGAGAAGTGGAAGCTGCTAAAAAAATTAAGTTAGCACTATTTGAAACCTTGAATGCAGGAATTAAGACTGCTGATTTAGGCGGGAATGCAAGGTGCAGTGAGTTTACTCAGGCGATAATTGATAGATTAGTGACTAGAGAATAAGTTAATAAGCAATTAAGCAAACAAAGTGCGTGCACCTTATTCACCTATTCACTAGTCATTAGTCACTAGTCCCTACACTTTTGCCATATACACGCTTGTAGACGGGAATGCGAATTCTATTCCTTCTTCACGATAGCGGTGAATGATTTCTCTTATAACCCTGCCTTTTTCCTGAACATAATCAGACCAAGCAGCTTTTGTAGTATAGCATACAAGCCTTAGCGCAATAGAGCTCGGCGCAAGGTTTTCAATAAACGCAAGCTCGCCTTCTAAAACAGTCTCGTCCTCTCTTGCTATCTCTCTTAAGATTTCCAGAGCTCTGTCAATTTTTTCGTTAGAAGTTCCGTATTCAATATCGACAGTCAAATCAATCCTTCTTCTGTCTGTCTGCGAAACATTTGTTATCTCTTCGTTTGCAAGAAGGTTGTTCGGAACATTTATTGCAAACCCTTCAAGGCTTCTTACAGTAGTTGAGCGAAGATTAATATTTTCAACAGTGCCTTCATATCCGTTGAATTTGATATACTCGCCTATTTTATAAACCCTGTCCGCTAAAAGTCCGAATGAACCGAAAATATTCCCGATAGCTTCTTTAGCCGCAAAACCAACCGCCAAACCTGTAATCCCGAAACCGGCTATTAGTGATGCTACATTATATCCAAAACTCTGCAAAAATCCGGCAAGCAAAATAAATACAATAATAGCCTTTGCTATCCTATTCAAAACAGGCATCAGGTTTAAAAGCGGCGAGTCGGAGTTTCTTGACCTCAGGCGCATGACTAATTTATGTCCCAAGATATCGATAAGCTTACAAAACCCCCATATTAAAAGCAGGTTGACTAAAACTCCAATGATAAATTTCATATGAGTCGCTGCAAACTTCATCATAGCGTTTGTTATTGTATCTATCATAAATTATCCTTTTCTCTTTCTCAAAACTTCCAACTCATCCTGAAATGGGGAAATAGAAGTCAGCTTATCCATTATACCAGGTAATTTTTCTACAACAAAATCAATATCTTTTTCGGTCGTAAACCTTGAAAGACTGAATCTAATTGAGCCATGCAGAGCCGTAAACGGTATTCCCATCGCTCTTAATACGTGGCTTGGCTCCAGAGAGCCAGATGTACAGGCGCTTCCAGAACTTGCACAAACACCTATATCACTCAAATGCAAAAGTATAAGCTCTCCTTCAACATACTCAAAACCGATATTAGAAGTATTAGGAACTCTGTTTTTCACTCCTGTATTGAGTCTTGCATTAAATACATTCTTTAAAATACCTTCCTCGAGCCTGTCTCTCAACCGCCTAACTTCTTTCAGCTCATAATTCAGAGCATTCATAGCAAGTTCAGCCGCTTTTCCGATACCAACAATATAAGGAACATTTTCCGTTCCCGCTCTCAAGCCTCTTTCCTGATGTCCTCCGTTAATCAGAGGGGTAAACCTTACATCCGGCTTTGCATAGAGAACTCCTACGCCTTTTGGGGCATGGAATTTATGTCCCGAAATCCCGAGCAGGTCAATCTTTGTATTCTTAACGTTTATAGGAATCTTACCTGCTGCCTGAACAGCGTCTACAAAAAATCTAGTCTCGGGCGATTTTGATTTTATATATTCAGCAATTTCTTCTACTGGGTAAACTACGCCTGTTTCGTTGTTTGCATACATTACAGAAACCAATGCAGTATCTTTTCTCAATTTCGATTTCAATTCATCAATATCAAGCTCGCCTTGAGAATTTACGCCGATATAATCGACTTCATATCCGTTTTTTTCAAACTCTTTATAAGTGTTCAAAACCGCAGGGTGTTCGACTTTTGTCGTTATAATATGACGTTTTTCCCTGTTACAGTTTAAAACCCCTTTTATTGCAGTATTAGCAGACTCTGACCCGCAGGAAGTAAAATAAATATCTTTTTCATTTTCTGCACCTAAAAAATCACGCACCTTAACCCGTGCCTCTCGTATCGCTGCCGCAGGCTTTTTAGCAAAATCATACATGCTGGATGGGTTTGCGTAATCTTCTTTTAAATAAGGAAGCATCTCCTCTAATACTCTTTCATCAATCTTCGTAGTTGCGTTATTATCTAAATAAATCATATATTCGTCCTTTATCTGAAATCTGTAGGTCAGGCATTGCCTGACAAAAACTTTACTGTCAGGCAATGCCTGACTTACTACTACAACATTATAATATCTGATTTCTCTACCCTATTGTAAAACAGAAATTATATAATTTCTATAGCCATATATATTCTGCTTTAAAAAGCCATATAGACTGGAGGCTAACCTATTTTTTTATTAATAATATTTAAAAAAATTTCATACTTGACATTAAAAGTGCAATGTGGTATAAAGTTAATGGGGTAAATGTATATTTTTGAGTCTTGCACATATTGCAAGACTTTCCTTTCTCGGTTCATATTATTCTAGAGTTCAAAGCTTATTCTTAGTGAGTTCCGAATATCTCTTTAACCTTTTCTCTATCATCAAAATGTATTGTTTCATTTGCTAGAATCTGGTAATTTTCATGTCCTTTTCCTGCAAGGAGAATAACATCGTTTACTTTGGCTATTTTTTGAGCTTCTCTGATTGCAAGTTCCCTATCTGGTTCAACAATAACATCTTTCACGTTTTTCAATCCAGCCAGAATATCTGTTATAATTTGCTGCGGGTCTTCTGAACGAGGGTTGTCGCTGGTTACTATAATTTTATCCGCCAGTTCTTCTGCAATCCTTCCCATCTTAGGGCGTTTTGTTGCATCTCTATCACCGCCGCAGCCGAAAATACAGATTAACCGGCCGTCGCTTGGAGTAATATCTCTTGCTGTTTTTAACACATTTTCTAACCCGTCGGGCGTATGTGCATAATCAACTATTACAGTCGGGCTGGTTGATACTATCTCAAACCTTCCGGCAACACCGCCTGTTTCTTCTAGTGCTTTAATTGATTTCGGAATATCAAACCCTGAAGCCAGTGCTGTTGTTAATGCTGCAAGAACATTATAGACTGAGAACAGGCCGTTCATCTTAAGGTTTATCTTGTATTCCTGCCCTTTTATCAAACAATCAAACGATGCGCCATTATGATTGAAAACAACATTTTTTGCTTGTACATCAGCAGGCATATTTATACCATAGGTGTATAAACTAACTGTAGGAGAGATTACTTCCATAAACTTGCCTGCATATTCGTCATCTGCATTAATAACTGCAAAATCTCCGGCAACTAATTCCTCAAACAACAAAGCTTTGGCTTTGAAATAGTTATTCATTGTAATATGGAAATCTAAATGGTCCTGTGTCAAGTTAGTAAACACTGCCCCATTAAAGTCGCAATAATCAACCCTATGTTGTGCAAGTGCGTGTGAAGAAACTTCCATAACTACATTTTTTATACATTTTTCGTTAATTTCGTAGAAAAGTTTTTGTAGTTCTGGTGCCTGCGGCGTTGTATGTTTTGCATCATAATATGAATCTGCTGAGAAAAATTTGTGTCCCAAAGTCCCAATAAGAGCGCACTCTTGGTTATTTGCTTCAAAAAGTTTTTGTATAAGATGTGTTACCGTAGTTTTTCCGTTTGTACCCGTAACTCCGATTATATTAAGCTTTTGGGATGGGGATGAATAAAATAAATCCGAGATTTGGGCAATAGTTTCTGTCGTATCTTCAACTACAATCTGCGGAAAATCAAAATTAAGCCTTCTTTCTACAAGGCAGATTTTTGCTCCGTTTGCAGCGGCTTCTTCTGCGTATTCGTGCCCGTCTACGTGTTCTCCTACAAGGCATACAAAAATATCGTTTGGCTGTGTATTTTTTGAATTGTATGAAATCCCTGTAATATCGCCGGATAAATCTTCAACATTAACAAGTTCTATATAATTAATATTATTAACTAATGTATCTAATCTCATATTATTCCCCTTTTCCCAATTTTTCTTTTTTTATTTTAACAGTTTGCTTATCAGGTTGCAAATTTAAGATATGTGCAATTTGAGTTGAAATTTCTTTGAATATAGGTGCAGCAACCGTGTTTCCCCAAATTTCATACCCTTGAGCTGAGTCAACAATGACATAAATTAATACCTGAGGGTCGGAAGATGGCATATAGCCTACAATAGATGTATATAATTTGTTAGTATATCCGCTGCCGTTTTCTTTAGGTTTTTTTGATGTCCCAGTCTTTGCTGCAATATTAAAACTATCGGACTTAATCGTCGAGTTACTATTATTTATACTTTCTGTTAAAAGATTGGTAATAATTCTTGCGTGTTCGGGAGTCATAACCTGAACTTTTTTTACTTTTACAGCTTCTTCTTCAGGAGAATACTTAATAACGTGAGGAGTAACCCTTATTCCGTCGTTTGCTATTGCTGCAACAGCAGATACCATTTGTATTGCAGTGACGGACGAGCCATAGCCGTAACCCATTGTTGCGTGGTCAGAACTATCCCATTTCATAGGAGATTTTAGTAATCCTACTGATTCACCGGGTAAATCAATTCCTGTTTTTTCACCAAAGCCGAATTTTTTGAGCATATCATAGAATTCAAATTTGCTCATCATCTGTGCTACAAGTACAGCTCCTACGTTACTTGAATGTTCAAATAAGTATACCAAATCAATCATGCCGGGCTTGGGGTGTTTATTGTAGTCATAATTCTTTATTGTCCACCAGCCGACTTTGATTTTACCAATATCGTTAATTTTTGTATATCTGTTAATCTTGCCGAGCTCCATTGCGGAGGCTACAGTAATTATTTTAAATGTTGAACCGGGAGGAAATATATCGGTAAGCGTCCAGTTTTTTATTTGAAAACTAGTTGCACTCTTGTAGTTATTAGGGTCAAAATAAGGATAAACTGCATATGCTAAAATCTCGCCGTTTCTTGGGTTCATAACAATTACAGCACCTCTTTGCGCCTTAAATTTTTCAATAGATTTCATCAGCTCTTTTTCGCATACGTGCTGTATTGCAGCATCAATCGTAAGAGTGATATCTTCACCCTTAATAGGCTTGGTTGCAGCTATTGGGTCTGTAGAAATATTATATATAACCTTGCCTTTAGGAGTTACTTCCAAATCCCTTGTATCAGTAACATTTTCTAGCTTATCCTTTGCGGTTAATTCAACTCCTGAGGCTACATCAGCATCAAAATTATAGTAGCCGAGAACATGTGCCGCCAGAGTGCCTTGGGGATAAGTTCTTATGCTTTTTTTATCCATAGGGATTTCACGTAAATTAAGCTTGGCAATCATATCTCGTGTGTGCCTGTCTACATTCTTTTTTAGAGATATGAGAGATACATCCTGCCTCAGTTTTTCGGTTAAATCTACTTGTGAAATCTTTAATATTGGTGCAAGGATTTTGGCCAATTCTTCTGGAGTATGAACAAAATCTTCTTTTCTTGCGAAAATATCAAAATAAACAGTATCAGTTGCAAGCTTAATCCCGTTCCTGTCGTATATATCCCCGCGCATTACAAAAGAATTCGCACGTCTCTGGTTCTTAGCTTTTACTCGAAAGTGTCTTACATCTAGTACTTGAACTAAAAATAAATATCCGATAAATATAAAAACTGCGATTACAAATATCCACTGAAACCACATAAGTCTATCAGAGAACATCTTATTTTTATTAATATCTCGCATACTCTTCCCCATAGAGCTATGATAGCACAGACCCGATTATAAATAAACCAAAATTATTTACTAATTTCCCAGTATTTGTCGAGCCATTTTGTGGGTTTTATATACCGAAATCCGCCTTTACCAAAATATCCTTTGTAAGCTTCTTCAGGCGTTGGACGCCCATGGAAAATAAGGATTTTTGCCTCTTCTGGATCTCTCGGGGTTTTAAACCAGCAGAGAGGAAACTTATGCAGACATTGACGCTTAAAACTAACAACCCAGTCTTTCGGCCAGTATTTTAACAATCCTTTTCTATCCATCTCATAAGATAAAAACATTTGTTCATTTTTATACCGTTTCCTAATATCTTTTCCTTCGTTGTAAAAATGTTGAATAATGTCAGCGTGTTTTCCTATCTCAAACCGATATACAGAAGAATTTCCGACAATGTCGTGAGGATAATCGTAATCTTTCGAAATTAGAAAACTTCCTTCTATTTCAAAAAACGGGTTAAGTGAACTCCTGATAATTATATCAAGGTCTAGAAATAGTGCAGTTCCAGTTAAATCGGCAAGCGGGTTTGCAAACAACCCGAGTTTTTTCCACATCCTGTCTGGAATCCCGGAATCATCAAGTTCAGGGAGCGGCCTTATTTCCACCCCTTCAACAATGCCTTCTGCATTATCTGTAAAACATACAAATCTGTGCGGTAAAGTCAAATTCTTTTCAACCATGCGGTAAAGTTTGTTTACATATTCCGGCCCAAACTTATTACCCCATTTTATGCAAATTACGTTTCTATCCATATCATACTCCTAACTTTTTTCAAGAATATCATAAATACACTAATTAAACAATTCCCTGTTTCTTTCACTCATTGCCTTTGTATAATTTTTATCAACCTTTAGTGCAGCAGCGTGTTTTATTGCTTCCAGAAACATTTTATTATCGATTTTTTTAGAAACATCAATCCTTGCAGGGATGATTAAACCGCAAGACGCAAAGTTCTCAATACTTTTTTCCGACTGCATATAATGAATAAATTTTTTAGCCGCCTCTTTATGTTTTGATTTTTTGCTGATTGCCCAGCCAGAGCTGTCAAGCGGCACCGTTCCTGGAAAAAGTATAATATCCCAAGAAAATCCCGCCTTCTCCTTTATTTTTGGATACATCCATCTGCCGGATAAATAAAACCCGAGTTTTCTATCTATAAACATTTGGGCCATAGTAAGGCTGCCGACTTCTGCTGGCTGAGGAACTCCTCTCAAATTTTGGTAGTAAGCGATTGTTTTGTCCATATTATAAATGTCTTCACCTAAAGTCATCATATATGGAAACAGAAAATAAACATCTCGTTCTACACCAGTACCAAATGGTTTTATTAAACCAACCATATGTTTGTACTCATCCAAATCTTTAGGGGTCTGGTTTGTCAGCTCTTTATTTCGGTATAAAACCAAAATTGAAATATCTCTTGGAACTGCTAATAAATGCCCGCCATAACTCATTGATTTCAAACTCTCGGCGTAATACTCATTACTATTTATTAAATTGTCAACCGGCTCAAGGTATTTTTCGTAAACTGGAATATAAAAGTTATTGATAAAGAGAACATCCGGCGGGTTGTTTGACGCAAAAAGAAGGTGCAGCTTCTGAAAATAATTCTGCGGTATATGTTCGAAATTTATTTTTATGCCGGGATTCTCGGATTCAAAATTTTCAATACTTTTTTTAATAATTCCGAGTTCTGTTGCAGAACCCCAAGAGGTAAAACTTATTTCTTCCTTGCTATTAGATGTACAAGAAGAAAAAATAAATGGAGCTGCAAAAATTACTAAAATTACAAAAACTTTTTTTATCAGCATAAATCCATTACGTATTCTATTTTATATAAGCTTCCGTTTAAAATAAGCTTGTGCGCACCGATTCTTATAATATACCTTGTTAAACCATTGTCAAGCTTCTCACTAGCTCTTGCCTGCATTTTTTCGGAATTCAAATTGTCATAATGCTTTAATTTGAATACATTGTTTCCAATAAAACCTGCTATTTCATATCCGCTTGAATTTTTAACTAAATAACATCCAGTTGCCTTCGTAAAATTGGCCTTGGATACAATGTTATATTCTTCATTATCTATAATGCAGGTTTCTGCTGGCTGTGACGGAATAATATCATCAGAATTATCTTCAACTCTTTCCCTAGCTTCTTCCTGCTTGTTTTCCGGGGTTTTAGTTTGCGCAAGAATCCTATTTTCTTGCTTTTGCTGGCGTTCTTTGCGTTTCTCTTCTATAAACTGTAATAATTTATCTGTATCAGCACTTCTTGATGTTCTAACCGGCATTGTAGTTTCGGGTTTATTCTCAATTTTTGTTTCTTTTACGGTTGTAGCTTGTTCAATATCATCAAGATTTTTATCGAAATCGACATACGTATTATCATAAAGAGACTCAAAATCATTAATGTCATTATCCTTTTCAGGCTGAATCTCTTCTTCATCATCTATAATTTCAAAACTTTTATCAAATTCGCTGAATTCCTGCTGAATGTCAGAAACACTGGGAGCATTTGATGGTTCAATATCATTTATAACCTCAAACTCTTCCGAACCATCATAAAAAGGCTTGAAAGTTACGTTGCTTATGTTTTTCAAAAGCGCTTCTTCATCAACTTCAACAGTGCTATTCGTTTTAGTTTCGTATTTTTCTGGATGCATTAATGCGTCCTCTAAATCAGGTAATTCTCCTGAAACAGACATTTTTTGAACATCATAACCTGATAATGCCAGTTGAACTTCATCAGAAGGTCTTGATTTATAGGCATCAGCATTATTTATTTCTTTTGATAAATCTGGAAGTGCTTCTTTTAATGAAAGTGTGCTTACATCATAGCCTTCACTGTAATAAACAACTTGCGGCTTAACTTCTGATTCAATCTTTTTGCTGCCTTGCTTCTTTAATGCCTCGGATAAATTAGGCAGCATGTCTTTTACATTTAATGTTAATATCTCCGAGGTTTTGTGCGGCTTGACCTTACGCTCCGTAATCTCTTTTTGCATCTCCTGCATACGAATCGGATTTGTATGTAAATCGTGTACAAATTCAGGATCAATTTCTACATTCATTAACTTGTTAAGCGCATCTATATCTTGAGATGTGAATGTTACATCCTGATTTATTGTATAAGATGTGACGAAATTCTCTAAAATTTCTCTGTGTGAAGGCTTCTTTTCTACCTGATTTGTAACAATGAATTGTTCAAGATTTTTCATTGTATCATCACTGATTTCACTGTTTAAAAGCTCATTAATCTTTTCAATGTCTGCTTTAGTAAACCTCAGGTTATCATCATTAATAAACTTGTTGAAAAGCTCTTCATTGTATAAAGGCTCTTCTGCTGCCTCTTCTTCAGATTGTTCATCTGTAAACGAAAATGAACTCAAAAACTCTTCTAAAGCACTGTTTTCTTCTTCATCTTCTGAAGCCACAGATTCAAACGCTGCTGCTTCGCCCGATTCTGTTTGAATATTTTCTTGTTTTGTTTTTTCTTGAAATAATTCATCCAAATCTACAACAGTTTTTTCTGCTTCTTCTGTATTATCAGAATAAGAATCATCTTGCATTGGTGCAGTTGCATATGTTGCCTCCGGCTGAATGGCGTTAATTTTTGCAGGCTGAACATATTTCTTATCAAGTTTTTTAATTGTTGTATGGATTTTTTTCTCAGGCTTGGATTTCTTTTCTTTCTTTTTCTTCTTTTTAGATTCTGAATCATCATCAATTTCAAAAGTCTCGTGCCCGCCAAGAACTTCTGCCATTTTATTTTTACCACGGATAAACAAATATACACATATTATTAAAACCAAGACTGAGCCGAGAATAAGAAGCGTAATTTCAGAAGAATTGGAATTTCTATTGCCCTGCTGAACGCTGGAAGTTGGATTATCTATAGCAACAGGTGTTTCTTCAGCCTGAACATTTGTTGTATTGTTTTCTTCGTCTTCAACCACTCTCTCAGATTGATTTTCCATGCCGGAAGAAGGCTCAAACTGTTTCATTGTCTCTCTTATATCAACAGGATTGGTTTGGTCTACTCCGCTTCTTGAATGAATTGTTTCGGGCCTAGGTTTTCGACTGCTGCGTTGTTGTGAATAATCACGCCTGTTGTCAATACCTTGTCTAGAAGCTGCTCTTGACATGCTGGAAAGAGCTTGAGCTTTCATCTGAGCATCTGAAGCCCTGTCGGCTTGCGGCGGCGGGGTTGCAGTAGCATTTTTATCTGCAATGTATAGCGCTTTCTGAGCATTTAACTGGGTGTTTGCGCTTGTTTTTATCGTAATCTTTGTGTAACCTTTACTATTTGTGGTATAGGGCATTGTTCTTATATCTACACTCTCAATATTCCCGTTTAATTGAGGCTGGGCAGACATTTTACTGTTGGTTTCAGGAAGCATTATTATATATGTATTGTTGTTTCTTTTAATAGGTGTAATTGTTTGTTCATAATTACGTTTTGTAAGCAAAGTCATGTTAACAGTACCATCTGTGCTGTTTTCAAATTTAAGCGACATAAGACTGTTTTTATAATTCTCCGCCCCGAAAGCACCAACAACCGTTACAACAGAAGCCAGTACTAACGCAAGCGTTCTCTTCTTAAAATGCTCCATAAAATTATTCTAACATAGTTTTGATAAACTAACTATACTTTATTTAGATGGGATAATTTTGTTGGCTGCAACAATTCTTTACAAATCTTCAAAAATTTGATATAATTAGTATTAAGTATTTAGCGAAGAAAGATATTAATGATAGATAAACTTAGACTCAATGCAAAACTTATTGGTTTTGATGGCATAATAGGGCGCTGGGATTTTTGTTTGAATTTTGTTTATCTTTGCATGATAGGAATGTTGTTTTCTATCCCAGCAACCGGGTATATAGTATGCAATATGGAAACTCTTAGTGAGTTTTTTATTTTCAACACAATCTTATGGGAGGCTCCTTGGCTTCTCAAACTATGGTTTTTCCCAGGTTCGGCGTTTGTTTTATATATCGCCGTTTCTCTAATTATCAGGCGTTTAAATGATATTAACGGAGAAGTGAATTGGAATACTAATACAATAATTTCCGTTTTATATGTTTTTTCATGTCTTGGTCTGTTTTTTCCTATAGGAATCTCAGTATTACTATATTCCATAAACCTTATTATATTTTTGTATTTATTGATAGCAAAAGGAAAAATAACAGGAAAATATCCTCACGATTACAGAAAAGAGTTTAATTGGGGTGCATTTTTCGGCACCTGGATTTGGGGTTTGTTCAATAAATCATATAAGACTCTATGGATGCTTATTTTATGGCTTACTCCTTGGGGTTTTTGGTATTCTGTTGTGTGCGGGTTTAAAGGAAACGAGTGGGCTGCGAAAAACAGAGATTGGCAGAGTTTGGAAGAGTTCAAACGTTCACAGGAAGTCCAGACAATTGTATTTGTTGTCTTAACTGTTATAATAATCCCCATTTTATATTTCCTGATAGTAGCAGCAATAATAGGAGCAATAGTATTTACTGCTATAGATGAAGCTAAGACTTCACCAAACAAAACCCCGGCAACAATTGAAAAACTCGAAAATGCTGTGCATAAACTTAGTTCAAGCTATTTTGAATCGTACGAAATTACTCCTGATGAGAACAAGTTTTATATACTACCGTCAGACTGGATGAGATATTCTTATTCTGATAAAAAAAATCTGCTGGATATTGCCTCTTCAATTAGCGCATCAGAGAGAGGAAAAGCTTCTAAGGACGAACGCTATTCAAAGGATTCTGAGTTAGAACGCACAAAGATTTATAACGTCAAGAATGGCGAGCTTTTAGGCGAATATTATCTGGATGAACAAATGCTTTCTTCTGATAATACCGATATAAAAACTATAATAAAAGCATCTTTGAATGCATATAGATTTTACAACCCAAAGAAATAGGAGAAAAAGTAATGAAGAAATGGTTTTTCTTTAGTGTAGTATTAACTCTTGCAATATTACCCGTAATCTCTAGAGAATCGGACTTTTCGACAGCTAAAAATCATTTTGTGAAGACTGTTCAAGAATCACTGCAAATGAATGAAGCTTTAGGTGTTAAATGTGAACTTTCTTCTGCCGGATTAGCAAAATGCTTTTCCGAAAGATTAAATGTTGTTAGCATAAGCGGTTCAACATTAACAACTTCGGATGGCGCCGTTTGGAATTTTGACGCAAACCCTTATTGTACAGCATCAAGGCCTTGCAATGTAGTTATAGATGTAAATGGAGCCTCTGGGCCTAATGTTAGCGGGAAAGACAGAATAAAAATTCCTATGTATATGAATTCAAAAGGTTATCTTTACGTAGACAATAAATAAAAATACTTGTTAGTAGCTAGAAAGGTAAGGAGAAAAAGATGGCAATTAATGGACTTAATAATAAAACTATAGTAAATACCCAAACAAAAACAACTAACCAAACAGATTTGGCAAACAATTCAGGTCAGGGACCAAACTCAGTTGTTTTAGATATAATATCCAAAAAATTTAACTGGGGAGCCTTTCTTCTGAATTGGATTTGGGGTTTAGGCAACAGGTCATATTTAACTTTATTAGTTTTTCCTATTGCTATAATAGGACTTATACCCGTTCTGGGAATAATAGTTCCGCTGGCGTTAAATATATGGTTTGGTATAAAAGGCAACACTTGGGCTTGGCAAAATAAGCAATGGAAGAGTATTGAACATTTTCATGAAGTTCAAAGAAAATGGGCGATTGCTGGTGTTATTGTTTATGTTTTGAGTACAATAATTGCCTTGGCGCTTAGTATACCTATTTTGCTATCTATTTCAACAATGAATGCCGGCAGTCATTAGTAAGAATTATAAAAAAGGGCTGGGTATTTATACCCAGCCCTTTTAGTTTAAAATAATTTACCTTTAAAGCATCAAGAACTTATAGTTTGAAAGTTTGTTATTGTTTTTTTCTGCTGGATTGTTTTTCAAATAATTTTTGAGTACTCTCCGTGCTTTAAAGTATTCTTTGTTTTTTATATGAATATTTGCAAGGCTTATTGCATAATCGATATTGCTTGGAGAAAGCGAGGTTAAATAGGTATATTCTTTTGCTGCTTTTTTAGTATCTGTTTTCAAATAAACTTCTGCAAGCAATAAATGCAATTCTTCCGAATCTTTTATAGCCTGGGCTTTATTTATATAATCAGCAGCCATTTCCATGTGGTTTATGTAATAATACGAGACTGCAAGGTTATAATAAATTATGTATTTAATATCATCAGTATCAGCAAGCATTAAAGCTTTTTCAAGAGCTCTTACCGCTTTTGCATATTCTTTTTGGGCAACAAAGCTCTCTGCCAAATCGATATAACCTCCAGGCAGTGTAGGCGCCTGATATATATAATGTTTCGCCTCTCTTGCTTTGGAATAATTAACTTCTTCATCATCTCCAAGAACCAGATATGGTATGTATTCTGACTCCAAATCGCCTTCATTTGTAATATCTGGTTTTATTTTATATAAAAGGGTCAAAGTCATAATATCAGCTTCTGTAAGCTCCAAGCGTGAGTCATTAAGTATTGTCTGGCTGGTTTTTGAAAGGTACATGATATTGTCAGAATTATAACTGTGCCCCATAAAACCAAGTGCGTGAAAAATTTCGTGCAAAGCTGTGTTATAAATCTGGTTTTTTGTAAACATGTTTCCTTCGGGATCTTGGATGTAGAATTTTATATACATGTTTTCTAGGATATTTGAATTAATCTGAGGTGTTGTATAAGCAACTACATACTTTTTGCCGTAATCAATATCTTCGGCTTTATTAGTCTGAAAATCTATTATGATGTCTGCGCCATTTTTGCTATTGGTCTCATTAAACATAACAGGGCCGCTTTTTTCCCATTCATTAAATGCATTGCGGATTTCTTCCAAATACTCCTTGGGAACTCTTGCTGTATGTTTGAAAGTATACGTTATGGGCAGGTGGTTCCAGTGCACAATTTTCTGGTTATAAGGTGCTTGCTTTATATAATTAAGCGGATATTTACGATGAATTTCACGTTTTAAATCATACAAAAAATACTTTGCTTTATTTGCTGCGTTATCAGTAATATTTCCTTCTGCAATGTTTACAAGTTTTATTTGTGAATCAATTGTAAGCGGAGAATTGATTATTGAATTCACATAAACCTCTCTTAAATCAGCCTTATTATATCCGAGCTGGAATGATTTTTCATAATAGTATTGAGCCTTGGGAATATTGTTTTTATTATAATAATGATTTCCGAGATTAGCGTAAAAACTCCCGGCATTGTTTCTAAAATACAAAGCTGCAAAAAGCAGTATAATTAAAAAAGCATAAAAAATATATTTAATCTTTTTCATTTTCACCTGAGAAATAAATTGATATAAATCATTTTACCATTTGGTGTAAATATTTGTAAAGCATGCGTGGGTGCGGGAATTTGTAAGCTGGTTTTTGTAAAATAGATAACAATGATATTACCTGAATGGGCTATTATATTTACAATTGGACAAGAAGGGTTGAAAAATTTTCTTATTTGTATTAATATGCACATGACATAAATTCTGTATAGTTATTTATCCAAGCCGGAGTGCGGGGAATAACAAGGATAGTCGCCTAACAAGTTTTTTGGCTTGAGTGGTGGAGATAATAACCATAAAAGTTATAATAAGAGAATATCTTATATCAAAAAATTTAGGAAAGACGCTTTGATAGGAACTAAACGAGAACATAGCGAAACCGTAGGGAGGATTTTTGATAATAGCTTACAGAATCCAGTTTACAATATGATAAGAGGATTTCAATGATTAGAAAAACAGTCTTAACAACTATTGCATTGCTAACCTTGCTATGCGTTAGGGCTCAGGCTGAACCGACACCAGAGCACGTTATCAAAGAAACCATTGTAAAACATTCTTTAGAGATGGATGTTGATCCTGCTCTTGCTCTAAGCATTGCAAAAAAAGAATCAGGCTTTAAACACGAGCTCAAGAGCCCATATGGCGCAGTAGGAGTTTTTCAACTATTGCCGTCAACAGCAAAAAGAATGGGATTTAACCCTTATTACTTAAGTGAAAACATTAAAGCCGGACTAACTTATTACAAGATGATGTATAAGATGTTTGGCTCAACAGAGCTTGCGCTTGCAGCGTATAATGCTGGGCCGGGTAATGTTAAGAAGTTTGGCGGAACCATTCCTCCTTATGGAGAAACAAAGCGGTTTGTTAATCAGATAATGCTTGAATACAATAAGCAAAAAACAAACCCGGATCCTGCTATTGCAAAAGTAAAACAAGCAAAAGCACAAATGCCGGAAAAACAAACTGAGGCACAAAATACTCCTAAGCCAATAGAGCTTCCAAACCTAAAGGAAATCCCGGAGATAAAACACTCAGAGCCGGTTATGGAAATCTTATAAAATATATAGAGATATGTAAGGAGGTGACTTTTAGCTCACCTCCTTACTTTTATGAGAGAGCGGCTTAGTAGGGCTGAGCTGTAGGTCAGGGAGTGCCTGACAAAAACTAAAGGGTTTAGGAGTTTAGAGGTTTAGGAGTTGAGAAGAAGTTAAAGGGGATTTTTATTTTGAACTTTGTTTTATTGATAATAAGTGAGGGGTGAAGGGGTAAATAAGTGAATAGGTTAATAAGTTAATAAGACTGTAGGGCAGAAATTATCTGACTTCCTGTCATTGCGAGGACGATTAGTCCGAAGCAATCCAGCCTTTTATTAACTATTACATTTTGATATTATTTATTTATGCAATAGCTCGTGTGAAACAACTTAAAGGCGGCAGCGGAAAATCAAAACTTAAATTAATTGAATAGAATAATCCCGATTTGCAGGATTTCTATTACTGTATTTTAGATTAAAATATCATAGTTAATAATCGGCTGGATTGCTTCGTCCTAATCGTCCTCGCAATGACACCACACGGCTTGACCTAAACCCTAAAATGCTCCCTTCACCCCTCACCCTTCACGCTTCACCTATTCGTTATTAACCAGCTGGATTGCTTCGTCCTAATCGTCCTCGCAATGACAGTTTTCGTCAAGCAATGCCTGACCTACAACTTGCGCTTGCTTATCGAATTCGCCTGTGTTCTTATATTAAGTTATGTAAAAATTACCTGCAAAGAATTAAAGTTTACAAGAAAAATTCCGTTATTAAAAATATGGCAAATATTAAGCTTAATTTAAACGAATTTAATGCTTATCTTCAGAAAAACAAAGTAGATTTTTCTGCGGAACAGGCTAAATTTGACTCGATTTTTAAAGAATGCAATACAATAACGCCTGATGATGGGGAGTTGAGAGACGACGAGATGAAAAATTTTCTCGGCAAAATCAGCGGAAATCTTGCTAATATTATCAATAAATATATTAACGGAAATCAAACAAACGAAATCCAACAGGTTTCTCCCTGGAGAAATGAGGCTGAACAGAATGAATATAAAGAGATTTTGCAGGAAGCCGTAAAAACTATTGAAGACAATCAAGAGCTTTTAGGCTTGAGTGATGAAGAAATAGAGTATATAAAAAACGGTAAAATAGAATCAATTGATGAAGGCTCTGCAAGATATGATAAAGGCGATGACCAATTAAAATTCAACATAAATGATTTAAACATGCCCGATAAAGGTAACTTTATAAAAGTTCTTATACACGAAGCTACGCATGCAAGTATAAAAAGCGGCAATAATACCAAAGAAGAAGAGCGTAAATGCGAAACACGGGCAATACAAGGAGCTTTAAAACTCTACAAAGCCGGACAAATTGATAATTTTCCTATAATAAATAAAATGCTGAGCGAATTGGAAGACGAAAATACTCTAAACCAATTCATAGAGGACTGGCTGAAAAAATGCGGATATGATGATTATCCAGAATAAGACTACACACGGTGCAAATAATCGGTCAGGCAATGCCTGGCTTACAGACCACAGACTTGACAAACGTCGGTTAATCCGACATAATGTAATTATGGAAAAAGAAATCAAATATTACTATACAGCGGACGGCAAATGCCCTTATATAGAGTGGCGAAACAGTTTGGACTTATCAATCCGATTAAGAATTAACAAACGGATTGAAAAATTAAAAATAGGGTTATATGGTGACCATAAGTCTCTGCAGCAATCTAAACTATCTGAACTGCGCATGGATTTTGGCAAAGGTTATAGAGTATATTATTACGATATCGATAATACAATCATTTTGTTTATAGCAGGCAGTGACAAAAAAGACCAGAAAAAAGTAATTATGCAGGCAAATAGATACTTTAACGATTTTATAGAAAGGACTAACAATGACATTAAATGATAAACAGCGTGAATATTTAGCTAAAGCTCCAGGCTTTGACGAAGATATAATTGCACAACTGCAAAACCGTGAATTTGAAGCAGGCTGGCTTGAGTTGACTTTACAGGAGTTTTTTGAAAACGGTAATATTGATGATTTTATCAGATGCTTAACCTATGTTGTTAAAGCTCGAGGGCGTGGTGAAATTTCAAGATTAGCGAACGCAAGTGATATTGACAGAGGAAACCTGTCAGAAATATTAAATGGCAAAGTAACACCGCGCATTGATACAGCATTAAAGCTAATCCGCGGATTAGGATATGAGTGCAACATAAAATTACAATCTGCTTAGATTGCATTCTATTCCAACAGAATATTTGTCAGATATAAAGTAACTTTTATTGTTAGACAGAAAGTCCAATAAATTACAGATTCCTGCTTATAAAGAAGAAGTGGTCAGGCAATGCCTAACAAAAATATTAAAACGTAATAAAATATAAGGATGAATTACCAAAACGTGTTTATTCCAAATTCTTTAATTTATTCATTATAATTCCATCAAGTATTATGGAATGCCCTCAAGAATTAGAAGTTTTGTCAGGCATTCAGTGTGATGTCATTGCGAGGACGATTAGTCCGAAGCAATCCAGCCTTTTATTAACTATTACATTTTGATATTATTTATTCATGCAATAGCTCGAGAGAAACAACTTAAAGGCGGCAACAGAAAATCAAAACTTAAATTAATTGAATAGAATAATCCCGATTTGCAGGATTTCTATTACTGTATTTTAGATTAAAATATCATAGTTAATAATCGGCTGGATTGCTTCGGACTA
>CALUSJ010000105.1 GCA_944323405.1 Candidatus Gastranaerophilales bacterium | reverse complement strand
TTAAGAATCAGGCAAATATTAAAACAGGCTGGGAAAATAATCAGGTTATTACAAGATCAAAAGTTCCTACCGGCGAACTATATAGACAGCAGTTTAAGAAAGATGCTCATGATATAACAAGAGAAGGCGTTATCGGCTCAAATGTCGATAAGCCCGGCGAAACTACTAAGGCGCCATCTTTCGGGAAATTAAAACAGTGGTTCAAAGCGCACAAAAAATCTTCTATAATAGCTGGTAGTGCTGTAGTCCTTGCCGGCCTGGGTTATGCCGGATACAAAGGCGGATGGCTCTCTCCGAAGTTCGCTACGGAAGAGGAAAGCGGCAAAAAACCAGGGCATCTTTCAAGGGTAGTTTAATATAACTAATTAAAATAAAACAGGCGGAGCTGTATAGCCCCGCCTGTTTTGTCTATTTCTTCCAATAGAACGCTGCTCGGAAACAGAGTGTTAAAAGATCTGGTGGTAATTCATCAATAATTTGTTTCAAAAATTGACGCTTTTGCTTATTATTACAAGCAAGATAATCCCAACTAAAAAACTCATGCATTGGGATATCAAAAGCTTTCATGATATTAGTCAGACATCTTCTTGGAAATACAAGACCAGTTTCAATCTTACTCAAATTTCGCTGGTCAATTCCAATCATTTCTGCTAATTGCTCCTGAGACCAATAATGTTTCTTTCTTAACTCTGCTACTCTTTTTCCAAATAATTGTCTGATAGTTTCCATAATAAAGGCATAACAATCCCTCCTTTACTAAAAACTATACTACTCTAGCGTTTAACTGGAAAACTTAAACGCAAAACTATTATAATATAAATATAAAAAAACACCAAATAATACAAAATATTTACACTAGCCTCTTGTATTTGTGTTTTCGAATATTGCACGACTTTGGCTTAGAGCCAGCATTTTTAAAGAGCATTCTCCATCATTGCGATTTAAAACTCCTATAGACGAAAGTTTTGCGACCACAAACTCATTTAACTCTTCTGGAGAAATATATAATGGACATTCATCATTACATACCTTATTTTCAGAAAACGGACATGTCTTTATTATCATATAATTATTTTTCTCCTAATTCATTTAAAGCTTGTTCTAATTGTTCCTTGTTTGGCGCTTTTCCATGCCATGCAGCTTGATTTTCCATGAAAGAACAGCCTTTGCCTTTTATAGTATGAGCAATTATCGCACAAGGTTTATTTGATTTCTTGGCAAGCTTCATTGCTTCGTATATTTGCTGAAAATCGTGCCCATTTATTTCTATAACATCCCAATTAAAAGCTTTAATTTTATCATATAAATTTTCAATAGACATAACATCTTCGGTCCGGCCATCAATTTGAAGCCTGTTTCTATCAATTATTGCAATAAGGTTATCAAGCTTTCTATGAGCAGCTTGCATAAAAGCCTCCCAGCAAGAACCTTCTTGTAGTTCACCGTCTCCTGTGTATACAACCACATGCGCCGGATTATTATCCATTTTTAAACCTATTGCTATACCGCATCCTATAGATAACCCTTGTCCAAGCGAACCTGTGGAAGTTTCTATTCCTGGCAAATATTCTTTTGCCGGGTGCCCTTGCAGCCTTGAATGAAATTTTCTAAATGTCATCAACTCTTCTTCTTGGATAAATCCTTTCTGCGCTAAAACAGAATATAAAAGCGGAGAAGCATGCCCTTTTGAAAGAATAAATCTATCTCTTTTATCGTATTCCTCTGAACGAGTCCAAGAAGTTGGAATGTTTAGACATTTGTTAAATAGCACTGCTAAGATATCAGCTCCTGATAAAGAACCACCAGGATGACCAGAGCGGGCATTACATACCATTTTTATAATGTTTACTCTCGTTTTTCGTGCAAATTCTTTTAATTCATTCAATTCAATTTCAGTAAGCATTTATATTTTATCCTTATAATTAATAACTTTTATTAAAAATAATGGTAATGCTGGAAAAATCCTTTTAAAGCGAGCTGGCTGGGTAATAGTCCTATACAACCATTCTAACCCTAGAACTTGAAATATTTTTGGTGCTCTCTTTATATATCCAGACCACACATCAAGGCTCCCGCCTATACCTATCATTAAAGCTGGATTCAAAATTTTCTTTGCATTATAAATAAATTCTTCTTGCTTAGGTGAACCCAAAGCCACTAGTATAAGCTTTGGAGATTTTGCTTTTAATTCATTATAAATTTCATTGTTGTTACTAAAATAACCATTATGATAGTAAACTATATTAAGTCCATTGATTTCATTTTGCAAGTTTTCTACGGCTTTAATTATAACCTCTTCTTTAGCACCAATAATTGCTGTTGGAATATTATTCTTAGAGGCTTCATATAATAATTTTCTTGCAAAGTCGATACCTGGAATTCTATCAGCTTTTTTCCCAGTAAGTCTTAGAGCGATTTTTACACCGACTCCATCTGGTATAACCATTTCAGCTTCTTTTATAATATTAGCAAAATTTGGGTCTTTTTCTGCACACTGAAACATTTCAGGGTTAATTGTAACAACTTGTGAAACTTTATGCCCGTCAATCATATTTTTAGCTCGAACAACAGCTTCTTCAAAAGAATAATTATCAATATTAAAACCCATTAACTCAACACTCATAAAAACATTATACTTGAAAAATAAAAAAAAGTATTTTAAAATTCATAATACACGAGAAAGGAGTTTAATATGAAAAGACTATTTACTATGCTTGCAGTTATAGCGCTAACAGCATCTTTAACTGCGACAGCAGCTGAATCAAGATTAGAAAACTATGTAAACAAAAAACTATCACCTATTACTGAAAAAGAAAAAGCTTTTAACGAAAAAATGGAAGCTCAACAAAAAGCAAACGAAGCAAAGCAAGCAGAATACAAAAAACAACAGGAAGCTCGTCAAGCAGCAGCAGAACAAAGAAGACAAGAAGCTCAAACAAGACGTCAAGCTACAAAAGAAGCTGTTCAAGCAGAAAAAGATTATTGGAATTCTTTAATTAAGAAATAGGAAAGGAGTATTGGCGAATGAAAAAGTTTTTAGCCACTGCAATAATTGCAGTACTAGCATCATCAATGGCTGCAAATGCGGCAGAGTCACGCATTCAAAATTTTGTTGACAATTTAATTTCACCAATTACAACAAAGGAAAAAGAACTTAATGCTCAAGCCGAAGCGCAGCAAAAAGCACGTGAGCAAAGGCAAAAAGCTTATGAAAAACAGCAAAAAGAAAGACAAAAAGCTTATAAAAAGCAACAACGAGAAAGACAGCGAGAGCTAAAGAAAAAACAGAGAGAAGCAGAAAAAAGACGCGAAAATACTAGAAATGCAATAGAAGCAGAAGCAAGCTTTTGGAAATCTTTGTTTAATTGAGATTAAACATATTTAAGAGGGTGATCTCACCCTCTTATTTTATTAGAATATATAAAGGTAATACTATAATGCAAGAATACAAAATGCCTAATCGTCCGCAAAACTCTAATAAAGGAACTTTTGGAAAAGTTCTTAATTTTGCAGGTTCAAAGAACTACATAGGGGCTGCTTATCTTTCTACTGTATCAATTTTAAAAGTAGGAGGAGGTTTTGCAGCTCTTGCCAGTGAAAGAGATATTATTCAATCTGTATCGAAACTTTTGCCAGAAGCCGTATTTTTATCTAGAAAAGAGGGGTTAAATAATATTCAAAACTTTACAGTACTTCTCATAGGCTGTGGATTAGGTCTAGGCTGCGATTCTAAAAAATTATTTAAAAAAGTACTAAATAAAATTAATAATTTAGAAATCCCCACTGTTATAGATGCTGATGGCTTGAATCTGCTAAGCAAAATTAAAATAAAACTGCCTTTGAATACAATAATTACGCCGCATCCTCTTGAGGCCTCAAGATTATTAGACATGGAGCTTGATAAGGTTCTTGAAGATACAGAAGAGTGTGCCAAGCTGCTTTCTAAAAAGTATAATTGTGTAACCGTTTTAAAAACACACAGAACAGTAATCTGTGATAATAAAAATATATTTATAAATAATCACGGGAATTCAGCACTTGCAAAAGCAGGAACAGGTGATGTATTAGCCGGAATTATTGCGGGGCTTCTAGCACAGAAAATGGATTGTTTTAATGCTGCAAAACTCGGGGTATATCTTCACTCTAGAGCCGGTGAAATCGCATCAAAAGAATTGAGTGAATATTCTGTACTTGCGTCAGATTTACCATTTTACTTGCATCGTGCAATACTGGAAATTTAAAATTCCCTGATGTATAATATAACAATATCGGAAGAACAATATGACAGAAGATGATAAAACAGGGTTTTCCCATTTAATAGAAAAGGAATTAACTTCCTCTGATAAGATTATGAAGCCGGATTTTAATCAGAAAACGGGGCGTGAGCTTCTGGCGTTTTATCTTCAA
>CALUSJ010000104.1 GCA_944323405.1 Candidatus Gastranaerophilales bacterium | reverse complement strand
TGGCAATACTTTTGTTACATCCGTAAATTCTTATTTTGAAAACACAGTATCTGACCAGCAGCACCACGACACAATACGCACTATGGGCACAGATACGACATTTGGTGAACTTGGGGCTTCTAGCGGAAGTGTTACTGTTGTATCAGATGGAACTCAATATGTTGTAAATGTTACAGGTGAAAGCACTATTGATGATTTAATCTCATCTTTAGCCGGCTATGGTATTTCTGGTGAGGTTTCAGGCGGACGCTTAACCCTCACTGGTACTGAGCGGGGATATATCACGGGTATTTCTTCCAGCATCCTATCTGCCTTGAGTCTAACAGCAGGCGCCGGAAATACGTATGTTACATCCGAAAAATCATATTTCGAAAACACAGTATCAAATCAGCAGCAGCATAACACAATACGTACAATGACTACTGATTCTACTTTTGCAGAATTAGGCCTTAGCGGCAGTGCAACGGTTACGGTCGTTTCACGGGGTACAGAATTTGTTGTTACAATAACAGGCGAAAAAACTGTTGATGATATGATTTCAACCCTGGCAGGCTTCGGAGTTTCGGGTTCAGTAACCAGTGACGGCAGATTGTCATTCACAGGCGGTGTCGATACATATATAAGCGACATGTCACAATCGCTTAAAGATTTGCTTAAACTAACACTAGGTAACGGTAATTCGTGGACAACAACCACCAAAGGAACCTGGGTTAACTCGGATTCTAATGTCCAAGATGAGGTTGTCAATGAAGCAATTACCGGCGATACAATACTTTCCTCTATAAACGGTTACAGCGGAGGAAACGGAAACCTTATTGTACACCAGACAAACGGAAAATTCGTTACAATCTCTGTAGACAGCTCATCTACTGTGGATGAATTCTTTGAACAAATCTCTGAATACGGTTTGGTAGGTACTATCGGAGAAGACGGCAAAGTTATAATTACAGGTGTCGGGAACGTATACTTGCAAGCAGCTTCCGGCGGAACAAATGTATTGTCGGCTCTTAAATTAAGCAACCTTATTTCAAATGTACAAACCGTAACTTCAAATAAAACTTCGGATACTTTGTCTCATATAGTTACGGTTGCAGCAAGCGGTACAACTTCACTCGGTAATCTCGAAGATGTAAGCGGCAACGATATTAACTTTGACGGTTCTGGAAATGTATCTTTAGTACTTGAAACAACTTCTGATGCCGGAAATAGAATCGTAACTCTTAATTTCTCAAGAACACAATCTTTGTATGATGTTATTGATGCTCTTGCAGGATATGGTATTCAAGCTACTATAGATGCTGCCGGAAGATTTATGGTTACAACATCTAACCTTACCGATTTCGATATCTCTGGAGAACTCGGCGAATTCTTGATGGGTAATTATACTAAGGATTACGGCGAGGACACTATTTATAATGTCTCAACTAACCTTATTGAAACCACTGTTGTTACAATGGATGACTCAACCAGACTCGATTATTTTGGAATTACGGGCGGCAATATATTGATTACCCAGCAGGGTGTAAATTATACAATAAATGTTGATCCTACACAGATTGTAACCATTGGCGATTTTAGAAATCTGCTCGCTGAATACGGGTTCAGCAGCTTCATTGATGAAGAAGGCCGCCTATCCGTCTCTGGTGTCGGAGAAAGCTATTTAAGCTCAATTGCCGGAGGATCTAATATTCTCGATAAATTAGGCCTGACTGACTGGAGTCTCGGTGTAATTACGCAAAACAGCGATCATTTAACCGATACAGAAGTTGTTGTAAATAAGATTACAATGGGCGATAAAATATCTGAACTTACGGATGCAGCCGGCAATAATCTCGGAATTACAGACGGCCAAATTTACGTTTACCAAGACGGAACAAGAAGCACTGTAAATATCGATACAAACGATACATTAGAAACTTTGGCCGCTAAACTTTCTCAATATGGAATAACAATTAGCATTTCACAAGAAGGAAGATTGTATTTTGATGGAAACAATGACAGTTACCTTACTACAGACGGCTTAAGCTCTGCTAATGCGTCTAACATTCTTACTAAACTCAATATTGAAGGCAACTGGTCTACAAGATATGATTCTGAAAGCCAAAGACTGCAATATACCGAAGAAGTCGTTGAAGTTGTTGACCGTTCAACTAAATTATCAGACCTCAAAGACGCTTCCGGCAACAACTTGAATATTACCGAAGGTACATACTATGTTTATTCAAACGGTGTAAGAAATACAGAAACAATTACTGCCGATATGACAGTTAATGACTTTATGGCAACACTTGCTAAATACGGACTTGTTGCCGATATAGCTGAGGACGGCTCGATTTCTGTCGGAGCTTATAATAATACATATCTCGCAACTTCTGCTCTTGCAGGACAAAATTCCAATGTTGTTTCAACTCTGTTTGCAGAATGGGATTTTGTAAATATTTATACATCTAACGGACTCGATATCCCGACTGATGAAATAAGAGCAGTTAATCGTGACACAAAACTAGCTGATATTAATGAAGGTGTATACCAAGCCGGATACATTACAGTTGTTAAAGACGGAGTTCAAACCAATATAGAACTTAAAGCCGATGATACAATTGGAACCCTTATGGATGAACTAGCGCTTTATGGTTTTGAATCCGTTATCAATGAGGACGGACAATTAATTATTAAAAACTCCGGCGACAGCTTACTGCAAAATTATACAGGTACTGCGCAAGCATCTAATGCGCTTACATTGCTTGGAATCGGAGTTAATGATTGGATTAGCACAAATACTTATAAAAGCGACACTCTGAATGTTATCCAAACTTCTACCCTCGATGCCTCTGCAACACGTGATACATTGCTTTATGAACTCGGAGTTACTACGGGTGAATATTATGTATATAATAACGGAGTTAAATATACGGCTCTCATTTCTTCCGATGAAACTTTAGGTTCATTTATGGATACTCTGAAGAGTTTCGGGCTAGAAACAAGCCTTGTTCAAGGGCCGGATGGTGCAGTATTATCTGTAATCGGCAAAGGTAATTCTTATATCGCCAAATCCGCCAGCACAACAAACGCTTCAAATGTTGTAGATATACTGTTTACTAACCCGATTGAAGAAACTAACGAGTATAAAGGTTTACAGCAAACATCAGAACTCGTTACTACATTCAGCGACGCTACTCTTGATACTAAGCTTAGTTATTATGATACACCTTGGGGTACAGGAGGAATGCTTACGGCTGAAGGCGAATTGAGTGTTACTGTAAACGGCGTAGAAAGCATTATTAATATATCAGCTGATGAAACCTTTAGAAGCCTTATTGATAAGTTTAATGCACTTGGGCTTGAAGCTACGCTTTCTAACGGCGAGCTTATGATTCAAAGCGGATATGATACATTTACAATAAATAATGCAGGAACAACTTCAAGCTTGCTTCAAACAATCGGGCTTACTTATCACGATGACTTAGGCGGTTATGTAGCTAGTAACGATACTGTTGAATCAACTACTACAAGTATCGAAGAGAAAACTCTCTCTGTCGCTAATTTTGCAAATATGAGCACCGAACTCGGCACTCTTAATATCTCTGACGGAACTCTGTCAATATATAGAAACGGCGAAAGAGCAACTATTAACCTCCAAGCTTCAGATACGTTTACTGATTTGCAATCAAGAATTTCTGCAGCATTTAACAATACTAACGATGTGACTGTTGAATTCCAAGACGGCTATTTAACCATATATTCAAAAGACGGTAATAATATTCAAGTAGGCTCTACTACTGATACAAGCAACTTTGCAGCCATAACAGGTATTACAAATGACGGAAGCGGTACTGTGAAGAGTGCTCGTGCCTTATATCGAGTCAATGGAGATTCTGTTATAACTACAGCCGACCTGTTTAGAGGCGGAAATGTTACTGAGGGTTCCTTCGTAATCGGCGATGCAACATTCAATATCGATAATACAACAACTCTTTCCAGCCTCATAGGACAAATTAATTCCAGTGATGAAGCAAATGCTACAGCTTATTGGGATAATATTGACGGTAAATTGGTTATTAAATCAAGAACTACCGGCTCAGCTTTTGTTAATATAGAGGCAGGAACAAGCAACTTTACCGATATTATGGGCTATACAACAAGCGAATGGGCCGCAGACGGTTCACTTGACGTAACAAGAATGAATATAGATACTCAAGAAATAGGTGAAAATGCTAGAGTTAAAATTAACGGCACAACCTATACTTCAACATCTAACACCATAACTAGCGACCTCTCTAGAATAGAAGGCTTGACTATTAACCTTAAAGGACTGACAGAAGGTACTGCCGTAACTCTTACTGTTGAAAGAGATAAAGAAACTCTTGCAAACTCTATATCAGATATTGTTGATTCATATAACGAACTTATGAAAAATGTCGACGAAGCTATTGCTGTTGACGGTAATTTGCATAGCGAAACAACATTAAAGCTTATAAGAAATCAATTACGTAATATGATGACAAGCTCTGATGCCGGAACTACTATATTTAGAAATCTGGATTCTATTGGAATTTCTGTAAGCAATGCCTCTGCAAGTAATATTTCTACAACAAACGAAGCTATTATAAACTTAACCTTCGATAAAGACAAATTTATAGATGCTTATACAGCAGACCAAGATGCTGTAAAAGAACTCTTAATCGGTGGAGTTAATAATACAGGTGTGTTTACAAAAGTAGAAACCTTGCTTGAATCTACGCTGCAAGCAGTTACTGGTTATTTCTCTTCTGCCGATGAAAGTTATCAGCGTGAAATAAATAGGTTAGATGATAAAATTAAAAAAGCTAATGAAGATGTTGAACGATATAGAGCTAGATTAGAAGCTAAATTCTCAGCTATGGACATGCTTATTGCACAAATGCAGCAACAATACAGCACGTTCCTGACAACATAAAATATGTTCTTTACATAAACCTATTATGCTCTTTTTCCCACTCAACAGAGGTCATTCTGCCATGTCCAGGATAAATCAATGTTTCAGCCGGCAGAGTAAATATTTTGTCCTCTATACTTTCTACTATTTGGTCAAAATCTCCACCTTCCAAATCACATCTGCCAACAGATTCTCTAAAAATTGTATCTCCTGAAAATAATTTCCCATCAGTTAAATAACATACTCCCCCCTGAGTATGCCCAGGCGTGTGGATAACTTTGATTTCCAACTCCCCAAGCTTTAATATATCCCCATCCTCTACAAAAATATCTATTTTAGGAATTGTTATAGGCGGCATTCCAAACATAGCCAAATACTGATTCGCTTTATCCAGCCAACCCAAGTCTGCTTTATGCATAACAATCTGCGGCCGAGAATTTTCATCATTAGATATCTCTGGCGCTGGATTAGGCCTGATACCGGCTATATGATCAAAATGACCATGGGTTAATAAAATATATTTAAGCTTTGCATTAAAGAAAGATAAATCTTTCTTTAATGCTTCATCTACCGCAGAACAATCAATAAGAGCAGCTTCCCTTGATTGCTCATCTATAATTAAATAATTGTTATTATCTATCGGCGGTTCTATATAAGTCTTTAGAATCATAGTCCTATTCTAACACAATAATAAAATAAAAAAATGTCTAAATTGAGTGAAATTTTTATTTTGTATCAATTGTGATGTAAATAATACAGGATATTCGTATTTATTCCAAACTGTTTTATTTTATATACCTCATTTTAATACATGTGGTATTATATTAATAGAAAACATTAATTTAGGATTATTTTTATGAAAAGATGTTTTTGGGTAGATGAAAAATCTGATATATATATAAAATACCATGATGAAGAATGGGGAGTGCCAAAATATAATGACAGGGAATTATTTGAGCTTCTTGTTTTAGAATCATTTCAGGCTGGATTATCTTGGATTACGATATTAAAGAAACGAGAGGCATTTAGAGAAGCCTTTGATAATTTTGATGTAAAAAAAGTAGCTTCGTACAGGGAAAATAAAATAACCCAGCTTTTAAACAACGAAAAAATTATAAGAAGCAATGGAAAAATTAATGCTGCAATTAATAATGCAAACATTTTTATGGAAATCCAGAATGAATTTGGCTCATTCTCAAACTATATTTGGAGCTTTACAAATAATAAAGTCATTAAAAGAACTACAGAGGAGCTGCCAGCCAGTACTCCTTTATCCGACAAAATCTCTAAAGATTTAAAAAAACGAGGAATGAAATATGTCGGAACCGTAATAATTTATTCATACCTCCAAGCTATTGGGATTGTAAATGACCATGATAAAGAATGTTTTAAGTATTAGCCTATCCCAGATTGTCCCATTCACCGCTTTCAATAAGCCTTCGGATTTCATCTTTCGTTGCCGGATTATCAGTTTTTGCCTGAAGTTCTTTTATTAATTTTTCTTTCTCTTCACTTGTCATATTTTTAACTTTTGGAGTTTTTGAAGCTATTGACTTTATATCGGACGGTTTATTCTTTTTACCTTTACCTTTCAGACAAATTACAGCAACAGTTGCAAGTCCTGCTGCTGCAAGAGTCGACAGAACGACTTTTGATGAAATACTTTTGTTCTTATTGTCTTTGTCCTTGGTTGATTTTACTGGAGCAGTATTGGCGAATTGAACTTGTGATATGGGATTTACAGAAACTGTCATAAAAACCTTCCTTACATATATAAAAACATAAAAATATAAAAAATTGCCATGCTTATCAATTTTCTATTTTGCAACTTTATAATATTCTATGGTAGACTATGTAAAGGAGTTAGATTATGAACAGAAACATTATTATCATTCTGGCAATTTTTATTGTACCTCTTGCAGTTTATTTCGGACTTACAAGAGACAAACTCACGACATTGCCATCCATTGCCTCGCAAGGAGCTGAAATCATCAAATTTTCATCTCCTATGTGTTATGAGTGTCAGGAGTTGGACAAAATACTTGACGAGGTTTACCCGAAATTCTCAAAAGATATCAGCTTAAAGAAAATTGACGTAACTCAAAAGAATAATGAAACCCGTGAAATAATTAAGAAATACGAGGTTAAGCTTGTTCCTACAACTGTTTTTAAGGACGAGACGGGAAATGTTACAAGACGTATTGAAGGCAGCATGCAGCCGCAGATTTTAGAAAACTATCTGAAAGAGATAACAAATGGATAATCTTGTACAAATATTTTCAACAGAAATAACAGGGGCGCATATCTGGTTCTTAATGTTTCTGGCATCTTTTGCAGGAGGAATTATAGCATCAATTTCTCCATGCTCACTTGCAATGCTTCCTTTAATTATCGGATATGTAGGCGGATATTCTAAAGAAACTCCTTGGAGAATGTTTATTCAGCTATTGTTCTTTATCTTTGGGACAGCAATTGTATTTACAATTATCGGTGTTATATGCGCTATAACAGGAAGTGTTTTTGCCTCGGCTCTGGGCGGATATTTTACGCTTATTATGGCTTCACTGCTTATGGTTATGGGGCTTAAAATAAGCGGAATTCTCGATTTTGACATGCCGGTTATAATCAAATCAATTCCAACAAATTCGACGCATTCATTGTTTATATATCCAACCATTTTGGGAATAACTTTTGCACTAGCGGGAACTCCCTGTTCAACTCCGATTTTAGCAGGGATTATGGCTTTTGCAGCTATTGGGAAAAATCTTCCCGCTGCTGTTATAATGCTGTTTTTATTTGCTCTGGGCCAAGGAGTAATCCTGATTATTGCAGGACTGTTTACATCAAGCGTTAAAAACCTGAAAAAAATGGCAGGGTTTTCTGATGCTTTGATGAAAATAAGCGGATGGCTTTTAATACTTGTGGCTGTTTATCTATACTATAAAGTATTTGCTCCGCTAATTTAAAAGCTTTGCTTCAATAATCTCACCGGCTGTTCGGATAAAATCTTCGCATGGCCGTTTTTGATAATATTCATCAGTTCTTTTAGAAGGAACAGGTGAATCTGCCCCAGATGGTAAATCTAAAAGCTCTCTACAGATAATCGTATTGTACTTTGATTTGAATTCAGAAGCTAAATCCTGAATAAGTTCATAGTGTTTTGCTTTAATTTTATCATTTGCAGGCTCAATGTAGCCTTTAAGAATTCCAGCAATCATAAACATAGCGCTTACTGCACCGCAGACTTCTCTAAGCCTCCCCATGCCGCCTCCGAAAGAAGATGCAAGTTTTAAAGCGTATTCAGGTTCAAGCCCGGCTTTATCGGCAAATGCCAGCAAAACGGCTTGCGCGCAGTTATATCCGCTTAAAAAATTATGAGCTGCTTTTTCTGAATAAATACCCATAAAAATATTTTAACAAAAAATGAACAAAATAAAATTTAATTTCGTTATAATTATGTAGATTGTATAGGAGAATTTATTATGACAGATGAAAACAAAATTGCAGAAGAAAAACATACATGTGTATGCCAGAGTAAAGGTTTTAAAAAATTCTTAATCGTAACAGGCGGGACTTTTGTCGGTGTATTTTGTGCATTGAGCTTGTTTGCAGCTCTCCACAAACCTCCAATGCCGCCAATGCCGATGAATCCATTTGCTTTTGGGCCTGGGCCGCAGTTAATCTGCCCTTGCAAATGCCATCACCATCATCATTTTGACAGAGGGCATCGAGGCGACTTCCATAAAAAGATGATGAAACATCTTCCTGACCGGCCGCTTCCGCCAAGAGCTGACCGCCCTGAAATCGACGATTAATCAAAAAAGGGAACCTGTTAAAAACAGGTTCTTCTTTTTTTGCTTGAAATTAAAAAATGTTTATGAGAGGATAATTATTGTTGGACAAGAAAACCCAACCTACATTAAAAACGTGACAATTGAATAACAGAATTAAACTTATGGCAAGGTAGCTCCCCGAGTGAACGGCAGTGAACGGTAATATAGATATCGTGAGAGCAGCGCTCGAGGCAACTGAGCCGTTGACAATTGAATAACAAAATTAAACTTATGGCAAGGTAGCTCCCCGAGTGAACGGCAGTGAACGGTAATATAGATATCGTGAGAGCAGCGCTCGAAGCAACTGAGCCGTTGACAATTGAATAACAAAATTAAACTTATGGCAAGGTAGCTCAGTTGGTGAGAGCGCACGGCTCATACCCGTGAGGTCGAGAGTTCGAATCTCTCCCTTGCTATTTTTTTGATTACTGAGGTTTTTATATTGAGTATAAAAATAGCCGTAACAGGGAAAAGCGGAAACGGAAAAACAACAATTACTAAGTCATTTTTGCAAATTATCAGGGAAAACTTTCCTGACAAGTCTGTTTTGCTGTTTGATAATGATTTAACTGGAGAATTAGGACACTCGTTCGGGCTTGATATAAGAAACACTATCTATGGTATAAGAAGCGGTAAACACGAGTATAAAACCGGGATTCCTCAAGGCATGACAAAACATGAATATGTTGAGTGGGCTATAGAGGACATTATAGTGAATCTAAGTGATAATGTCGACATTATAGTATCATGGTTTGTAGGAGCGAAAGATTGCAGATGCCCTATAACAGGTCAAATAAATGATGCTTGCCAAAAGCTTATTGAAAGATACGATTTTGTAATCTTTGATTGTGAATTTGACTTAAAATATCTTAATCAACTTGTTGACACCGATATAGATTTAACTCTAATTATTGCAACTCCAACGATTGATTCTCTAGATCTGGCTAAAAGAATTACTGAATTTTCAGCCAAATACGCTGCAGGCGGTCAAATGGGAGTTATCATAAACAAAGTAAAAAATGAAGACATAAACTTAATCGCAGAGGAACTAAGAAACGCTGATGTAGAAGTATTAGGTACAATCCCTTATGTAAAAGAATTAGCTAGCGGCCCATTAGATAGAAATTCTAAAGAAGTTTATGACTCTGTAAAACAATTCTACTTCAGACTCAACCTGCCACAGGAGAACAGATGATTATATTAGACGGCAAGGCATTATCTTTAAGAATATTAGATGGTGTGCGAGAAAAAATTTCACACCTGGCTTGCCAGCCTCATCTTGTAGTAATTTTAGTCGGAGATGATACTGCTAGTCGAATATATGTAAACAATAAAAAGAAAGCTGCCGAAAACACAGGGATTAAATCGACAATTATAGAATTACCATTAACAACAACAGAGAATGAACTAATATCTATCATAAGAGAGTTAAATCAAGATAATGGAGTTACGGGAATTCTAGTACAACTGCCTTTACCTGAGCATATAAATAAGAATAAAATCATAGATGAAATCTCGCCAAAGAAAGACGTTGATGGATTTACCCCCGAAAATGTAGGACGACTTGCTATAGGGCTCGAACCATACTTTTATCCGGCGACTCCACAAGGAATTATAATGCTGCTAGACGAGTACAAAATCCCGATAGAAGGCGCTAATGCTGTTATATTAGGTCGTTCCAATATAGTCGGCAAGCCAATGGCCCATATGTTATTGAAACGTAATGCGACAGTTACAATATGTCATTCTTATACAAAAGAGCTTGAATCCAAAATAAAAACCGCCGATATTTTGATATCTGCGGTGGGTAAAAAGATTGTAAGATGTAAGATGGATAGGAATAATTCTTGTATTGTTGATGTAGGGATTTTCCGAGACACCAACGGTAAATTAACAGGTGATGTCGATTTTGACTTAGTATCACCTTCTTGTGGCTATATATCACCTGTACCTGGGGGAGTCGGACCGATGACAATTGCTTCTTTAATGTACAACGCTTCAAAGGTTTATTAGTAGGGCAACAGGACTGTTTATCCTCGCCCCTTAACCTTATGATTGTAATAAGCCTGTATCTTGAGCAGCTGTAGAAGTAGCCGTTTTTTCGCCTTCTTGTTGTGCTCTTAATGATTCAAGCATAGTTTCATACATTGTTTGCATAGTATCATATTCAATATCTAAATCTGCGAGTTCTAAAGATAATTCTTCGTTATACTGTTCAACTTTTGCGTGTGCATATTTATCAGCTAACATTTCATCAGTATTACCTTCGTAAACTGTAATACCACCAGCTGTAAGTTCTCTGGTATTATCCATAGCTGAATCAAATGCACTTTCCCATTTTTCTTCATATTTAATTTGCTTATTAAGTTTAGCAGAGTTAGCTTCATATTTAGCACTCCAGAAAATCTGTTGTTGAGTGTAGTAGTTAATGTCTGCATTTGTGTTTAATAAGTTTCCTAATAAAGCTGCTGTGTTTGCCATTTTTCATCACCATCTTTTTTTAAATCTTACATATATAAAAAGTATTTAAAAAAGATAGAATTTCACAAATGTTTTATTTTGTTACAAAACTTAATAATTTAGACAAAGGTGCATTCAAGAATTTTTATATTGCTAAATATTCTGTGCTGCGATTGCTTTATAAAAACTTATATAATCAATCATGCAGTCAAAATTGCTTGCGTAAACCATTTTGTTAACCGAAAGCAGATTTTCTTCCATCTGATTTAAATCCAGCTTTGCAATCGTTCCCTGTGCAAATTTGCATTTTGAAAGCTCAAAATCTTTCTGTTCCAGCTCCTGAATTTTTTTCTGGCGCTCCAGCTTTTCCTTATCTCTGTTAACCGATACAAGCGAGTCGTTAACTTCCTGCATAGAGGTCAGATTAACTTTTTCATAATTTTTAAGACTCTTTTCG
>CALUSJ010000103.1 GCA_944323405.1 Candidatus Gastranaerophilales bacterium | reverse complement strand
ATACCAGCCTTAACAACATCCCAAGAAATAATGCAATTATCATCAGATTTAAATAAACATATTACTACATACCAAAATGCATATATCGGTATTAGAGAAATGAGACTACTTACAGAACAAAAAGATGAAAATAACTCTCCAAAGGATAATGAATAAAGCAAATTTTATTGGGACTAAAAAGGGACTAATTTTACAAATAGTCCCTGAAAATTATTAAAAGTTACCAAAATAACAAGCTTCCAAAATTAAATAATACTAGAGGTTACGGGATGAAATTTGAGATTACAAAAAGCAAAAATATTTGTTCGAATCCCACCTCCTCCTCCATTTTAAAAGAGCCTCAAAAGGCTCTTTTTTAGTGCGTTTTGGACATATAAACATTTCCGTAAATATACATCTAATATCCCTCTTGGGGACTACGTGGGGACTGAAAATTATTTAAGTTTAAAACGGAAGATCGTCATAAGAAGTTTCTTTTATTTGTTGCGGAAATTTCTTTTCATAAAAATTAAGCAAAAACAATCCTAAAGTTGCAGAAGTATTAACAAATAATTGAGCATAAAGCGGATCATCAATTATATAATCTTCTTGTAATCTCCCGTGGGCTTCTTTCGTGCAATTACTTCTTAAATCTTCAATATTTTTAGCAATATTCAATATGCTACTTCCAATATTTCTTATGTAATCATCTTCTGTTTGATTCGGAAAATATTTAAACACTTTCAAAATATGTTGGGTTAATTTATATAATGATTTTTTACCTTCTATTTGTTCTATTCGTTCATCTTGACATATTTTTTTAATTACAGTTTCAAGGGCTGAATTTGCTAGTGCTATAGAATGCGATGGATCTTCATAAACTTTTTTAAAGGCTTCTTCAAAAATTAAATTGACATCTTTGTAGTCAGTAGATTTATAACTAATGATTTCAGGTACAGCATAAATAATGTTGGGGATTTCAACACCAAAATCAACAGCAATTTTAAATAGAAGTTCATCATCCATATTATGTAAGGTTGCAATTAGGTTTATGTTTTCTTCTTTTTCATCTTTATATACAATTTCGAAATTTACACCGTTATAACCATTCCACCCAGTGTTTCCTGCATCCCAAATTTGTTCTTGCCATTTAAGAATATAAGTTTTTACCATTTGATAAGATTTGTATTCATTCCAAATAGCTTTGTCTATTTTTTCTATGATTTTCATTATCTGTCTAGGCGATGTTTTAGGCATTTTAACTCCTTTTGTATTATTATATTAGCATAAAATAAGGAGCTTACACATTAATGACAATAATTGTAAAATCAAAAGGTGAAAATGTCGGAGAGAAACTGGTTGCTAAATTATGTGATAATACTTTTTTAAAACTTTGGTCATATCCGAATCTTTATAATAGCAAAAAACAAGAATTATGTGATTTATTAGTCGTTTTTGAGAATAAAGTATTTATTTTTTCAGTGAAGGATATTGAATATAATTCTTCAATAGAAAAAAATATCGCCTGGAAACGATGGAAGAAAAGAGCAATAGACGAATCTATAAAACAAGTTAATGGTGCTGAGCGATGGATAAAAAATTATCCTGATAAAATTTATCTTGACATGAATTGTACTAAAAAATTTCCGCTAAAAATCCCTAAAGATAATTTAGAAATTTATAAAATAATTGTTGCACTGGGGGTAGAAGATGCTTGCAAAAAAGATAGCCCCAATAATATTACAGGTGCTCTTGCAATTGCTTATTGTGAGAAACCAGTAAAACCAGAAGACCAACCTTTTCGTATAGTTTTTGATAAAACTGAAAAAATACATGTTTTAGATAGTTATAATTTAGGCATAATCCTCAAAGAACTAGATACTATTTCTGACATATCACAATATTTTCAAACAAAAGAAAAATTGATTGATAAACTTTCTACTTTGGCTTATTGCGGAGAAGAGGATTTATTAGGAAATTATTTACAAAAATATAAAGAGTTTTCAAATTTAGATGTTTCTTTACCTAAAGATGTAGGTGCTGTTTTTGTAAAGGAAGGTGGTTGGCAAAAAGTTGTTGAATCTTTTGGATATAAATCTTGGAAAAAATCCTTAAAAGTTTCATATAACTGGGATAATTTACTACAACTTGCTTCTGAATATGCATTAAATGATAAAATAGAAGGAAGTGGATTAATTTTTCAAGGAAAGAGTGCTCTCTACGAAATGGCAAAAGAGCCAAGAAATATGAGAAGATTATTGGCAAAAAAACTAATCAAAGAACAACATAAAAAATATAAAGGACGTGATTATTCAATTGTATCTCATCCTTCAAGTATTAAAGATTCATATTATGTAATACTACAATATCCTCTAAGTGAAAACATTATTGAAAAACGAGAACTAGTAAAAAAAGAACTATCAATATTATGTGAAACCTTTTTAGGCGTTGCAATAAATGCGAAAAAAATTATTGGAATCGCAATAAATAGTTTCGGCAATCAAAAATACCTTTTTGCCGATTTTGCATTACTTGATTGCGAACAGATTACAGATGAAATAAAAGAAAGTTTTAAAGAATTAGCACGTAAAACAAATTTTTGGAGTCAATAAAGTATTTGAACCATCTAATGCAACAAGCCTTTTAATACTTTATGTGCCATGAGAATTTCTTCTTCACTTGCGGATTTAAGCATTGAAAAGATGTCTGATAAAAGTTCTTCTGTTGTTTTGATGTGAGTTATATCAAGCAATTCTGTTACATCAACGCCGAAAACTTTTGCATAATTTTCAACCAGTTCCGCTGAAGGATAGTTCTTGCCAGTTTCAATACAACTCTGGTGTTTTGTTGCAATACCAACTTTTTCAGCTAATTCTGATTGTTTTAAGCCATTTTTCGTTCTTAATTCCTGTATTCTCTTTCCAAGTAGTTTCTTTAATTCCATATTACAACCCCACTTTCATGTTATGAGGTCAACGATTCTTATAAACATTTTTTGAGGTTATACAGTTTGTAAATAATCGTTATTTATTATAGATTAATAACAAATAACAAGGATTATTTATTGATAAATCCTTGTTAAAAATAGATAAGAAAGGCGGGTTATGAAAAATCAATATGCAGGTGATGTCGGAGATTATACAAAATTAAGAATTTTGAGAGGGCTTGAAAATGCAGGTTTCAGCATCGGTTTAAACTGGTATCTAACACCTGATGAGCCGGAACACTCAAAAACTTTTACAGACGGCAAGCACACAAAGTTTTTAGAATGTGATTGTGATACTCCGGACATTGATTTGTATTGCGCCCTACAGAAAATCGGATTGAGTAATAACAGAACAGTTGCAAGGCTTGAAAGAGCAAAACTCTTTGAAAATACTTTATTTT
>CALUSJ010000102.1 GCA_944323405.1 Candidatus Gastranaerophilales bacterium | reverse complement strand
CTTTAGAAATCGGCGATAATGATTTGGTCGTAGCAACTCCGCAGAAAATTATTGATAACAAGATTTCTACCCGCTATCAGTTTTGGCTTGACGTATCACACAGCGACTGGGTAAAAACCGATACAGGGCCTTTATATAACGCATGGGTCATGCAGGCGGATTGGACAAAAGGCGAATACACGGTTGAAGATGATATATTTTTATCAAAACAAAAAACCGCAAGGATCTTAAGAAAGCTTCTTCTCTTAGCCAAAGATCATATCTGGGCATGCTCAAGTTTATTTGACCCATCAGGAGTCGAAAATTTAGGTGGAATAGAAGAATATTTAGCTGGCAGAGGAGATGAACCTGTCGAAGAAAAGAAGGCGTTTAGAATAATTCCCCGTGATGATCAAAAGCCCGTATTAGATTATCAGAAAGGCTCGATGGCTATTTCTGCCGTGCCGGGTGCCGGAAAAACCACAATCCTGCTTGCTCTTATAATAAAGCTTATGGATAGAGACGTAAACCCAGAAAATATTTATGTTCTTACATATATGGATTCTGCTGCAAGGAATTTCAGAGAAAGAATTAAAAACATGTGCCCGAATACAAACAGGCTTCCTAATATAAGTACAATCCACGGGCTTGCTCTAAAAATAATAAAAGAAAACTCCAATTTCGAAAGATTAAATCTATCCTCCGATTTTGAAATTTGTGACGACACGCAGAGAATGCGGATTATAAAAGCAGTTGGAGGGAAATCTACAAAGACCGAGGTTGAAGAGTTTGACAGAGCCATCTCTGTTTTAAAACTACAGGAAGGAAATATTGATACAAAGTCAAGCGACAAAAAAACAGAAAAATTTAAGACATTCTATAAAGAATATCAAGCTGAACTCAGAGAAGCAAATTTGATTGATTATGATGATATTTTAATCATGTCGGTTAAGCTGCTTGAGGATAACCCAGATATTCTTAAATATTACCAAAATCAATGCGAATATATTATAGAAGATGAAGCGCAGGATTCATCAGGCGTACAGCAAAGATTAATTGCGCTTTTGAGCGGAAAACATAAAAACTTAATCCGCTGCGGAGATATTAATCAGGCAATTACCACAACTTTTTCAAACGCTGATGTAGAAGGGTTTAGAGCTTTTATTCATAATGCCGATAAAACCGTAGAAATGAACCATTCCCAGAGATGCACGCAGGAGGTTATGGATTTAGCAAACAAACTCGTTGATTTTGGGGATAAAATTCTTCCGAAAGCTTTCTTCAAAAGTTATATGCACGGAGTTAGCGGCAAAAACCCGGAGAGCAAGAATGCAATTTGTTCCTGTGTTGTTGAAAATACATTTGCTGAGAGGAATTTTGTGTTAAAAGAGATAAAAAATATTCTCACACGAAACAAAGACGCAACTATCGGAATACTTTTAAGAAATAATTATCAAGTTAACAGCTGGGCAGAATTTATTAATAACGCTGGATTAAAAAGCATTACAAGAAATGATTCTTTGAGCCAGAAAGGCGTTTTTAATACGATTTTTTCTATTCTTAAATTTATTCAGAATCCGTATGATAATGAGGTTCTTGTATCTGCTTATGAAACCCTTTCTGATTTAGGCTTTTATAAACAGCGCTTGCAGCTCGAAATAAGAACATCCGAAATTCCGTTTATTCAAAAAGATGGAGATGATATTGAATCACAAGATTTATCGCAATTTTTGTGGGATATGCAGTACTGGCTTAATTCTTCTACGCTTCCTTTAGAAGAACTTGTTATAAAAATCGGATTATTTTATTATACGAGCGATATTGAAAAATCAAATGTTTATTTAATCGCAACACTCGTAAAACGGTTGAATTCGCAAGGGAAATTTGACCTCACGCTCCAGCGGCTGGAAGAACTATCTAAAAAGCCGACTTTGAGCGGATTCAAATTTTTCTCGGATGAAGAAGATAAAGATGCCATGCGAGGTAAAGTACAGATAATGACACTCCACAAATCCAAGGGAGATGAGTTTGAATATGTATTTTTGCCGGAAATGGCGGAAAAAAATCTTTCGATAGATGTTGATAAGTCAAAATTAAAGACTTCTTCAATATTTATGGAAGAAGTAAAATCATTTAATCCGAATTATAAACGCAAATCAGAGCTTGAGCTCAAGCAATTTAACTCAGAAGAGAGCTTAAGACTCTTATATGTTGCCATTACACGTGCGCAAAAAAAATTATATATAACAACTTCTGCTAAAGCTAAAAGCTGGGGCAATAAAGAAACTGAACAGGAACCTAGTATTATATTCAAGCAAATACTAAATTAATTTTCTATCGAACAGATCTGAGCTGCAATCTTAAATTGTTACAAAATTTAATAAAAAATGTTTACAAATTTGCGCTTATTCGAATTTTATGCTAAATTCACATTATAAATAAAATTGGTGAGGATTTATGAAAAGCACGACACTAAGAAGATCAAACATAACAAGAGAAAAAGTTGCTATGCTGGAAGCTCTAAATCGCTACAACAGAGAGCATCAGGATGAGGATTTTTACAGAACACAAAGCAAAAATAAGGAATTAGATGCACTTTGGCAGTCTTTTGGTGTAAAAACTCCTAAGAGTGAAAAAGCTCCGCAAGTATACTTTGTAACAGGTTTGGTTGTTGGTGTTATAATTACTTTGCTGATTACAACTTTTGTAAGTCTTTTGATTAACTTCTCTACACCAAAAGATGATATTGTAGTTCCAGACAAAAAAGCTGCTACTCAATCATCTGGCAAGTTTACATTTATTCCAGCCGATAATACTTCTTCTAAGAAAGTTTCGCCTGTAACCGTTACTAATGAAGAGTATGTTGTAAAAGAAGGCGATACTTTAGAAAGTATTGTTATAAGATTTTACGGCTCTTTTGATATGAATAAAGTTAACGCT
>CALUSJ010000101.1 GCA_944323405.1 Candidatus Gastranaerophilales bacterium | reverse complement strand
TACAAGCGTATGATAAAATTATGCAAATTCAGATTTAGACTTCTCATAATTAATATATATGTGTATAATATTTAAGTAGGGCAGGATATATGGATTTCAAAAAATTACTGGAGAATAAAGTTCTTTTGGCCTCAATTATCGGAGGCGTGATACTTTTGCTGGTAATTTTTATCCTTTGCGGAACAATAGCTGCAACAAAAAGCTCTGCTAACAAACAGATTGATGTAAGCAATGAACCTTTAAAAGAAGATGTAGATTTGCTTACGACTGATAATTTGGGGAAAGCTTTAGAGATTCAGGCGCTTTTGGCTCGTAATAATATTGTGGCTTCCCGTGCGGTTGATGGTACAAAATCTGTATTAAGACTTAAAAAAGGTGATTGTACTCCCGGCATGAGAAAGTGTACAACCGAACAGAGAGACCGTGCGATTATGGTAATCGTAGAAAGCGGTTTGTATGACCAGAATGTAGGCTTAGAAATCTTTGATAAAGGTGATTTTACTTCAACAAAAGAGGATAAGAGAATCAGACTTGTCCGTGCAATGAACGGTGAGCTTGCCCGCTTAATCAGAAGGATTGATGGGATTGAGAATGCGTCTGTATTCATTTCAATTCCAGAACAGACAATGTTTTCTTCTATGCAGAAACCCGTAACAGCAACTGTTCAATTGCAGGTGGCTGTTGGCGATACTCTTAATATGAGTACTATAAAAGCTGTTTCTAACCTGCTTTTAGGAAGTGTTTCTGGTTTAAAATCAGAAAATATTTCAATTACTGATACAAACGGGCATGTTTATAACAGCCTTATTGATGCGCAGTCGGAAATGCTTGCAAGGTTGCAGGAAAACGACAAATATATGCAGGAAAAAGTTCAAGCACAGTTAAATCGTTTAATCGGGCAAGGAAAATATGTTGCAACAGTGAGCACTTTCCTTAAACAAGCCCCGGTCGAAAGATTTACGATTGAATATGATCCTAATAAAAAAGCTTCCGTAAACGAACAAACTTTTTCAGAAGGCTTGGGTGACCAGACACAGGACGTTAATAAAAATACTAATGCTGTGAGTGTTTATCTTCCAAACGGCCTGCCTGCCGGAAGTTCTGATTCAACCCAGAACAGAAGTTATTCAAGAACTGCAAGAGAAACTCAATATGGTGTAACAAAAGTTCAAACGAATGAATATATGTCACCTGGCGTGCTGGAAGAAATTTCAATAGCAGTAACTTTAGAAAAAGATGCGCTTCCTGTTGAATTAACTCTTGAAGAGTTAAAAGAATTAGTAGCTCACGCAGCCAGCCCGAAGGCTGACCCTGAAAATGTAACAATAGCGTTTGCAGATTCTCTTGATCCGTTTATGGCAGGTGATAAGAATGTTAAGGCGCCAATAAAGGCCGAACACGGCAATCCGTGGTGGCTTGCAATCGCTCTACTTGCATTCGGTTTATTCTTCGGTCATAAAGCGTTAACACAGAAGATTAATGCCGCAAAAGCGGCTCAGCAGGAAGAGCTTGAGCGCTTAAGAGAAATGAATGAAGCGCAGGAAAAACAAATCAAAGATTTGAGTATGAATGCTGCTGATTTAATACAAAAGCAATCTCAGTTACAGCAAGGGCTTTTAGAACAACAAAACCGTCCAATGGCAGTACCAACATCTGGGGCAGAAATAAGAGAGGCTTTAAGAGAACTAAAGCGTGAGTTTGATGGTGTAGATGAAGCTGAAGCTGGAGAAAGAATAAGAAGCTGGATTGAACAGTAGTTGTTTATCTCTAAGCTGTTTTCTTTCTATTCTTGTTCATTTCCTGAAAATCCTTGAGTCCTACCTCCCAGCTGTCTTCATATTTAAAATCTCTTGATGCGATTTCATCAGGAATACCGGCGTGATGGATTTTAGGCAGTAAGAATTTTTCGCTCATTTCTACATATGTATCAGAATCATCGTCAGAATCTTGGCAATAGAATATTCCTTCTCCATTAGGTTTTGTTTTGTATCCGACGATTGTGATTTCGTGTCCTGCAAGTTTGTTATCATTGCTTGGATCCGGCCAGGTATAGCCGATTATGATATTATGTCCCATTTTTAAAGTATCCAGAAGCTCTTTTTTTATTGTTCCAAAATCTTTTTCATATCCGGCAAGCCGTCCGTTTTCATCTACTATTTGGTATGTAACAGATGTTGTGTTTTTATCTTCTACAACAGATTCAACATATGTTTTTTCAAAATCAATCAAACCTCCGTTTTCTTGTGTCCAGGCGTTTGGAGCTCTTTTGTCGGTTAAAGAATCATAAGTTTGCTGTGAGCCAAGCTGCATAAACGTTGATTGCATAAGAACATCTATTATAGAGCGCTCTCCTTTATCTCTATGATTGTTTTGAATTCGAGCCCTTATGATAGCATTTTTATCAGGTTTAAGCAAAACTTCTGCTGTATCAAAGTTTTTTATTACGTGAGGAGTCTTAAATTTTGTCAAAAGCCAAATTGCATCCGAAGATTTTTCTGAAAGGCTGTCCATCTTTATTGTTTTTACAACTTCATTTTTTGGTGATGTAAGTCCTTCTACCATTCTGAAAAATTCTGCTGTGTGTTTTGTTGCTAAATCAAATTCAATACTTGCAGCAGGACAAGTTCCTGTGTGCATATTATCTAAATCCCATTTAGCTTTTGCTATATCATTAGGGTTTTCGGATAAATTTGTAATAAGACCGATTACTTGTCGTTGATATTCTTTAGGGATGTCTTCACAAGTCTGTGTAATTACATATGGATTAGCTAAGATATCAAGACATTCTTTTAATATTGTTATTTTATCCAGCCCAGGATCTCTTTCTTCCGTTATAATTTTGTATAAATTATCTAAAACAGTACTTTTGTCGTTTGAGTTATTTTTCAAAAGCTGCCCGGATTTTAGAGCGTACTCAAGTTTTTTTCTATAGGGAAGCTCAAGCTCATTAGAAAGTGCATTATATTTTTTTCTTTCATCCTTAGTAGCTAGTGAAGTACGTATTGTAACTGTTGATGTATAAGCTTCCGCTCTGAAAGCCGGATGATTTTGAGGAGTATTAGCAGAAGGATTTGTTACAGGCTTATCTTCAGTGTTTTTAAACCTAACACTGCTTGTTTGATAAATATTTAAATTTGGTAAATTCACACTAGCCATATATATATAAAAACATTATTGAATAAAAATTTGCTTTAATGTAACAAAATATTACAATTGTTTGTATAACTACGCAGTATTTTAGATTAGATTGTGTTGACTTAAATTGCATCGTTGGGTTATAAATATATTATGAAAAAGTTTTTGGGAGTATGTCTAATAATATCATTACTAATGCCTTGTTATGCTGCAAATAATGAGGTTGTGACTCTTGATAAAAATAGTATAGAAAAACCCGAGATAACAATAGAGACAAATGCAAAACAGTTAAAAGGCTCTCTGCTAGTAAACGACTCAGAAACGTTAGCTAATCTTATAGAGGTGCAAAAAGAACATGATATAAAAGACTTAGAAAAACTCTGGCAAGGTACTGTAGAGAATAATCAGGTGATAGCGTTTGCGCTAAAGAAGCTTGCAACTCCTGAGTCCCAAAGGCGTATACATTCATCCTTGATGGCAAAAACGCTTTCTGCAATAGTCGCAGGAGCATCTTTTGTTCCAAGCCTTATGGGTGCGAACTACGGAATACAAACTTCAGCTTTTTCAGCTGGGCGCCTAGCTCAAGGTTTAATTAATAAAAAAACTGTGCCGCAGGAAACCCCGCTTACGGATACAGAGTTGATTGAACTTGCAAGTATGATAGAAGATTTACAGGATTCTTTGATAAGTTCTTATTATAACTATAAAAATACTTTAAGCCAGCTAAAAGATACACGATCTAAGATGATTTTATACAGCAGAAATTACTCAAAAGCCCTGGAAGGCAGTGATGTTCTGGAAATAGCGATATCGTCTTCTTTGTATGATTCTATGAGGATACAAGAGTTTAACTTGGAACAGGCTGCAAAAAAATATCATATTCAGCTTCAACGTTTGGCAGGGAAGAAAATTGTAGATGGTTTGGAATTATACCAATATGATTTCAATTCAGTTCTATACAAGGATGATTCAAGTACGAAATCTTCAAAACCTGTAAATAAAGAAAAAACGAAAGATAACAAAGGGGTGAAGAATGAGAAAAAATAAACTTATTGCTTTTTTTATTTTGTGTTCTTTTATATTCACTCCTGTGTATGCAGAAGTAAATTTAGATGATATAAATACGCCGAAAGATATTTTTTTCCGGCTTGGGACTACGGATGTTCCTGAAAATAAAATAGACGTAAATAGCAAAATAGATATAAAACCGGCTGTAATAAAGGAAGAAAAAGTTTCTAATGAAGCCTTAACATACGCAGATTTAAGCATAAAGAAAATGGCATTGGAAGTTTCAAAGTCTGTAGAGGTTGACTATAACGAAATGCTTGAGGATCTTTCTCTGCTTTGGCAAGGTGCTGCGACTAAAAGCGATACCATAAAGTTTGCAATATACAAATTGGCTAATCCTGATAAAGATAAGCCGGATTCGAGTGCTGTAAAAAAAGTTTTGACAACGATTGCCGGAATGTCAACATTTTTGGGTGCCGGTATGGGGAATCCTGTGCTTGCAAGTGCAGCATTGATTGGAGGTAATACTCTTGGAATTATGTCGCAGGATACAAAAGCTCTTAATTACAAGTACTCACAAGTAACTGATGCTGATATGATTATTCTTGTAAGAAAAGTTGACGAGTTACAGCAAAAAGTTGTAGATATGTATTATGATTATATGACCGCAAGACAACTTTATGATATGACGACTGAAATGGTACAGATGAGATATAAAAATTACCAAAATTCTCAAAATCTCTCAAAAGAAGTTATTTTAGTAACAGATACATTTTATAGAGAAGCTCTTGATGAACAGGTAAAGGCAAGAGGCAGCTTTTTTGAAAAGCGCTCTCGCTTGGAACAATTGGTAGGGAATGATATTTTTAGACAATTTGAAGCGATTGTTGATGAAAGATATGCTAAAAATGAGTCTTGAACTTTACATTTCTTAAAAAATATGATATTTTATGATTAATTGCCTGGAAGGAAGTTTTATGTATTCAAGGAATTTAGAGTTTATAGATAATGAGGCATTAAAGTTAAGGCTGGCAAAAATTACATTGGAAGAATCCAGTAAACAAATGTCATATTGTATGACACCGTCGAATGATTATCTTTTGCTAAAAAATGATGTGCCGCTGGATGATATCAATAATCCTCGAGAAGCTATAAAAAATACTTTAAAAGCTACAATAAAGCATCCGATGGGTAATAATGATATTATTATAACATTCGGTATTGGACTTTGTTATTTGTTGGATGAAGTTTATAATAACTATTCTTCAAAAATATATGTTTATGAGCCTGATATTAAACTATTGCACTTTGTACTTAATAATGTTGATATTTCTGAACATCTAGCAAGCGGGCGTGTTTATATAACGGATGATTTAAATGAACTCTTAAAAAAGCTGGCTGCTTCTTATATAACTAAAGACAAGGTTGAAATTGTCTATCTCAAAAATTATGCTGTTATAAGAAGTCAGGAGCTGTTGAAATTAACCCAAAAAGTGTATGAAACTTGCAAAAGTAAAATGATAGATGTTAATACTATTGCAAAATTTTCAAGGATATGGCTTTTAAACTCGCTTACAAATATAAATACTGTAAATAATTCGACAATATATAAGTTATCCGATCTGGAAGATAAATTTGTAGGACAGACGGCTTTAATATTAGCAGCGGGGCCTTCTTTAAAAGATAATATTGAACTTATTAAAGCAAATAGAGACAAGTATGTGATATTTGCAGTGAATAAAGTTCTAAGGATTCTTGAAGCGAATAATATTGTACCAGATTTTGCTGTATTTCTTGATGCTTGTGCTATTGATTTTACGATTGCAGGCATAGAAGATTTTTGCAGTAAAATTAACTGTATTTCTGATTTAAAATCAGATAGTGTAATTTTGAAAAAGAATTTTAAACGCTTCTTTTTAACGTTTTCAGAAAATGATTTTGTAATAAAAAAACTTGCTAACTACAATCCTTTTATAAAAACATATGAGTTAGGTGGCTCTGCTGCAACAATGGCGTATGTTGCAGCTGTAAAACTCGGATTTAGCAAAATTATTTTTTCTGGATTAGATTTGGCGTTCAAAGGTGATGTTATGTATTCAACAGGGGAAGAAATCGAAAAAACTTCTGAAAATGAAATAACTGTTAATACAATGAAGAAAAATATCGTCAAAGTGAAATCTGTAAATGGTAATCTTGTAAATACTCGTGATGATTATGCAGCATTTATACCTCATTTTGAAGTGTTGATAAAAGATTGTGAATCAAATGCAGAAATTTATAATACAACTTCTTTTGGTGCTTTAATTGAAGGTATGAAAAATGTTCCATTTGATGAAATACCATTGTTCTTTGCATCAACAGGAACTCCTTTTATACTGGGAGAGGCAAAGCCATTTAAGCTTGAAATAAAAGATTGGACTCAAGAAGAATTATTTTTGATTAATAATGTAATATCATTATTATCAAAAAATGTTTTTTCACCTGCATTGATTTCCGCAATCGTAAAGTCTTCCCTGCTTTATGCATATATGCAGGCAGATGTTTTGAAAGTTTTACAATCAAATTTTGATTCTGCGCTGGCTGAGAACTTTTTGAATAAAGTTAAATATTCTATAAAAAATGTTGTAGAATCTTTGCAAAAAAACCGATTGATATAACTTTAGGAGAGTTTTATGAAAAAAATTTTTATAACATTATTTTTATTATTAGTAAATGTTTCTTTGTGCCAGGCTGCAACTCAATTAAAGGTTGTAGCTCTGAAAGAATTTAAAACGGCAGAACCAAGTAAAACTCTTGATGTAAAAGTTCTTCAAAGCGGGACTTTGGGACAATATGATATTGGAGTAAATTCTATTCTCCACTGTCAAGTGCTACAGATAGTGGATCCTAAAAGAGGAAAGCGTAATGCAACATTTTTTGTAAGGCCTCTATCTTATACTGTTAATGATACAACTTGTACTATTGATGAGGAGTTTTATGGTAAATATTCAAAATTTGTTTTATCAAAAGAAGAAATAAAAGAAATCCCAGCCGGAAAAGTTATAAAGAAGGCTGCGCTGACAGTGGGTAATTATTTTGTGAAAGGACTTTCTACCTGCGTTGCATTTGCACAAGGTGTTGCAAAAAATGAAAAGCAAAATAGGTTCAAATCAGGTGTGGCTAATGCTTATGAAGAATCAGTTTTATCATATATAAGTGAGGGAGAACAGCTTGATATAAAAGTCGGTGATGATTTTTATCTAGTGTTTAAAACCAAAGAAGATGAAGAAGAGGAAGCTTTAGATAAGAATGATACACAAGACAAGGATAAAACTGATGTGCAGCAGAAGGAAGAAGCCAAACAACAGGCAAGCGATGAAGATGTGCAGGATTAGTGCAAAAAAAAACCTTTCTCTTTTTTTTGAAGAAAGGTTTGGAATTCTTTTCAATTAATTCCTCATGTGTAGAAGGTTAGTGTGTAGGTTGTATGAAAGGTTTGTGTTATGTGTTTCGTTCTTATGTATATATAAAGTATTTTTATGTTTAAAAATTGCATAAAAAATATATATTGTTACAAAACTTAATATTTAGATAAGGGTGGAGAGTTATATCCTTGCAATAACTTTTTATCCAATACGTATAGCAAGTTTTTATGATAATTCCTACTTGAAAATTTTGTAAATTTTTTGTAATATAATTTATATAAGAAGAGGTATTTTATAAAATGTTCGAACGTTTTACAGAGAAAGCTATAAAAGTTATAATGCTAGCACAAGAAGAAGCCAGAAGGCTTGGTCATAATTTTGTTGGTACAGAACAAGTGCTTTTAGGGCTCATTGGAGAAGGTACAGGTATTGCTGCAAAGACTCTCAAATCAATGGGGGTTACTCTCAAGGATGCCAGAATAGAGGTAGAAAAAATCATTGGCCGTGGTTCAGGGTTTGTAGCAGTAGAAATTCCATTTACTCCAAGAGCAAAGAGAGTTTTGGAGTTGTCTTGGGATGAAGCAAGGCAGCTAGGGCATAACTATATAGGCACAGAACACCTTTTATTAGGTTTGATAAGAGAAGGTGAGGGTGTAGCAGCAAGGGTTTTAGAAAATCTTGGTGTAGATTTGAATAAGGTGAGAAGCAATGTTGTCAAAATGCTTGGGGATTCTAAACCTCAAACAGCAGCATCAGGTGTTGGCGGTTCATCTTCAAGTTCTCAGGCAAGTAAGGTTAAGACGCCTAGTTTAGATGAGTTCGGGACAGATTTAACTCTGGCAGCATCAGAACTAAGGCTTGATCCTGTTGTCGGCAGAGAAAAAGAGATAGAGCGTGTAATTCAAATTCTTGCACGAAGGACAAAAAACAATCCTGTTCTATTAGGTGAACCGGGGGTTGGTAAGACTGCTGTAGCAGAAGGTCTTGCAATAAGAATAGTAAACGGCGAAGTGCCGGATATACTAGAAAACAAAAAGATTATCCAGCTTGATATGGGGCTTCTTATTGCTGGTACTAAATATCGCGGTGAGTTTGAAGAACGTTTAAAGAAGATTATGGATGAAATTCGTCAAGCTGGGAATGTTATTCTTGTAATTGATGAAATGCATACATTGATTGGAGCAGGCGCTGCCGAAGGTGCTATAGATGCTGCAAACATATTAAAGCCAGCTCTTTCTAGAGGCGAAATCCAAGTTATTGGTGCAACTACTTCTGATGAGTATAGAAAATATATTGAAAAAGATTCTGCTCTGGAAAGAAGATTCCAGCCTGTAATAATTGAAGAGCCTTCAATTGATGAGACTATCGAGATTATAAGGGGGCTTAAGCCTAAATATGAAGAGCATCATAATCTAATTATTTCTGATGATGCAATCGTCGCTGCAACAAAATTATCAAGCAAATATATAAATGATAGGTTTTTGCCTGATAAAGCAATTGATGTAATCGATGAAGCAAGTTCAAAAGTTAGGTTAAAAGTGTGCACGCTTTCTCCTGAAGGAAAAGAGCTTGAAAAAGAACTCAAAGAAATTATCCGAGAAAAAGAAGATGCAATTAGGAATCAAGAATTTGAACGGGCATCAGCTTTAAGAGATGATGAAGCTAATATGAAAGATAGAATTCGTGAAGTTTCTGAAGAATGGAGACGTCAGAATGATGCAAACAAGCCTACTGTAACAGAAGATGATGTTGCAGAAGTTGTTGCTACGATGACAGGTGTTCCTGTAACAAAACTTACAGAAGGTGAGTCTGAAAGACTATTAAAACTTGAAGAAACGCTTCACAATAGAGTTATCGGTCAAAGTGACGCTGTAACAGCTATATCAAAAGCCATCAGACGTGCAAGAGTTGGTTTAAAATCACCGAACCGTCCAATAGGCAGCTTTATTTTCTCAGGGCCTACGGGTGTTGGTAAAACTGAGCTTGCTAAGGCTTTGGCTGAAGCAATATTCGGCAGTGAAGATAATATGATAAGAGTAGATATGTCAGAATTTATGGAAAAACATTCGACTGCTAAACTTATCGGTTCTCCTCCAGGTTATGTTGGATATGATGACGGTGGTCATCTATCTGAGCTTGTTAGGAAAAAGCCTTATTCTGTAATTCTTTTTGATGAAATTGAAAAGGCGCACCCAGATGTATTTAATATAATGCTTCAAATTCTTGATGACGGACGTTTGACTGATGCAAAGGGAAGACATATTAATTTCAAGAATACGGTAATCATTATGACATCAAATGTTGGTGCCAGTATGATATCAACTCAGGGCAGATTAGGTTTTTCTACAGCAGAAGATGCTAAAAAGGACAAATATGAAAAACTTAAAGAAACTGTGAACGAAGAACTTAAAAAGGCATTCAGACCAGAGTTCCTAAACCGTATTGATGACATAATAGTATTCTCTCATTTGAGTAAGGAAGAGATTAGACAGATTGTCGATTTAATGATGAAGGATCTCTTTAAGAGACTTTCTGAACGTGAATTATCAATCGAGGTTACTGATGAGGTTAAGGACTTCCTTGCAAAAGACGGGTACAGTGAGGCATATGGAGCAAGACCTCTGAGACGGCTAATTCAAAAGAAAATTGAAGATCCGCTTGCAGAAGAAATATTAACAAATGCTTATCAACCTGGTGATACGATTCTTCTTAAACTTAATGATGATAAAATCGTTTTTGAGAAGAAAGAAGGTTCTAAAGCGGAAATAGCAGAATAAACTAAAATGAGCGGTTCTTAAGAGCCGCTCATTTTATTAAAACATTTTTACAAGTTTTCTGACTGTTGATAATACTTGTTTTGCTTCTTCTCTTGCTTTTTGGGAGCCGTCAAGGAGAATTTTTTCAACAATTTCTGGATGTGTTTCATAATACTTGCGTTTTTCTCTTATTTCTGCAAATTTCTCATTAATTTTTGTACCAAGCTGCCTTTTGCAATCAGCGCATCCTCTCAAGCCTTTTTGACACTCACATTGAACTTTCTCTATTTCGGTTTGTGTTCCAAAAATTTTCCAATATTTAAAAGCAACTTCGCATTCATCTGGATGCCCGGGATCATCTTTTCTCATACGGCTTCTGTCTGTAATCGCAGACATAACTTTTTTAGCTGTAACTTCTTCTGTGTCAGAAATTTTAATATCGTTATTAAAAGATTTCCCCATCTTGTTGCCGTCAAGTCCGCAGAGAAGAGGACAGCTGTTTAGCAAAGGCTGCGTCTCTTTGAAGAAATCTGTTTTATAAATGTTGTTAAATCTTCTTGCAATATCTCTTGTAAGTTCAACGTGAGCAACCTGATCAACTCCAACAGGTACAAAATCCGCATTGAAAGAAAGTATATCAGCTGTCATAAGGACAGGATAACCCATCAAACCGTAGTTTATCTGAGATGCAAACCCTTCTTTAGAACGTAAAATTTTTGCCATATCTTTTAGATTGGGATCTCTCTCAACCCAATTTTGGGGAGTTATCATACTTAAATATATATGCAATTCAGCTGTTTCAGGGATTAGTGACTGCACATATATTGTAGATTTGTTAGGGTCAATGCCGCAAGCCAGCCAATCTGTTGCAACATCAATAATATCCTGTTTTAAACCTTCTGTCTTATCGTATTTTGTTGTTAAGGCATGCCAGTCAGCGATAAAAAAATAGCACTTATATTCGTCTTGAAGCTTAACCATATTTTCTATTACCCCCAGATAATGTCCAAGGTGTAATTTCCCTGTTGGTCTCATGCCTGTAAATACTATTTTATCGCTTTGCATTATATCTCCTTTCGAATTTTCAGTATTTCAAGAACTTTAATTTCACCAGGTTCCATATCAGTAAAAATTTTCTTATTGCCGGCTTTTACATTTTCATTTCCAGCTAGAACCTCAAAATCGTATTTCTTTTTTACTCTAGGAACTTTTACAGTTATTTTATTCTGAGAATTTTTAAAATCAAGATTTCCAATTACAATTATTGAGCGCTTATTGCTATATCTTTCATATGCAAAAATCTTGTCATTATCGGTTTTTAGAGGGATAAATTCTCCCTTTGTAATTAAATCTAGATTATTAAATCTAAAATCAGCAGCTTTTTTGAAATTATCTAGAATTCTTTCATTGTTTCCTCCCGGACGTCTTGAGAAATTGAACAAATCAATTTTGCCTCTGTGAACAAAATATGAGTAATCATCGGTTTCAGATTTTTCAGCTTTAGAGTTTGCCCACTGGTAAAGGTAACTATCACCGCTCGGGAACCCATCTACACAATATGCGTTGAACGGAAGTGTGGCATTAAGCCAGGCAATCATAATTGAAAAATTCTCTCCGTGTAGTACAACAGGGCTTACTTCGTCGTGAGTCGAAAAGCTTAATATAACGCTTTTAGGCTCTTTGTAGGAATTCAAAAGTTTTTGGTTGAACTTAATATGTTCCATAAATTGCTCAGCATTCCAGTCTTTAAGATTGAAGAAACTACCATAATACCCGTCGAATCCGGCTTGTAAGAGCTTGTTGTATGGGGTAAATACTGCATACAGGCTTGGAGGTTCACGCCACGAATCGGAAGCTTCTGCAAGAAACATAAACTCCGGGGCTTTAGAGCGTGTGTATTTTATTAGCTCTTGCCAAAAGGTATATGGTTTAATAGTTGCTACATCAGCTCTTATACCATCAGCACCGATATTTAGAACCATATCGACAAATCTTTTGTGAGCATTCAGAACATCTTGGTTGAGCTTGTTATTGCTGCCAACGTTCAATAACCTGACATCTGTCCAATCTGTGGGAACTATTGAACATTGCCTGCTATCTTTAATAAATAATTCTGGATGGGTTAAAAATAAATCATATGCACCGCAGCTCGGCAAATCAATTATTACACGAATATTTCTTTTGTGACACTCATCTATAAACCTTCTGGCTTGTTCAATATCATTCAATTTGGATGATTTATCGACAAGCTGCGGGTTTATACTCCAAAAATCAGCAGCAGAATAAACTGAACCGGCTGTTCCAAGAGCTTTTAATCTCCCGATTGGTGTGATGGGCAAGACATGGAGGGTATTAATTCCAAGATCTTTTATTTCATCAAGCCTGCTGATAGCGTTTATAAAATTCCCGCTTATTTCATCTTCGTCTATAATTTCGTTACCATTAGTATCTTGTGCATTGAAAGTCCTAATATTGATTGCGTAAATACTCGACTTATTGTTTGTAAATAAAGTTCTCAAATCATTGTCGCTGCCTGCAAAAGCCCTGTTATTGCATAGTAAGACTAAAATTAAAAATACTAATAGATATAAATTTTTTTTCATACTTATTATTCCTTTATTTGGAACACACATTTAACACAGTGTGCTTTAGGTTCAAGAACAAGGTTATCCTCTAAATCATACATTCTAGCAATCCTAGTAACCAAAGGCTCACCGCACAATGGACATCTTAAATTAGTTTCCCTGTTAAGAATTTTTCTTTTTAGTGAGTCAATTGTGTCATCACTTATAACATCGAATTTATATTCTCTTTCGTGTTCTTTGAGTTCTTTTATAGAGCATTTTAGAACTCGTGCAAGCTGCTGCCTTTGGGTTACAGAAAGAAAAAGTTCTTTTCCAGATTCAATATCTTCAAGGTATTCAAGTTTAATGCTAGTTCTCATTGCCAAACCTTGAATTGATAACCCCGCTTTTTCCCGATGTTTTTGAATAAATTCTGCTAAGCTTTCCATAAAGTTATTTTATCATCTTAATATCAACAAAGATGTAAAGTTTTGTAACAAACTATGCTAATTAGTAAGAGTTGTATACTTTATAAGATGTGTAAAATAGAAAACAAATGTTCATTTTTTTAGGTTATTTGTGATGTATGGAGTGTTTGTAAGGCTTAGGATGTGCTATTTACATTTGTTCCCTTTTGTCATACACTTATAAGGTTAAAGGATTTTATAGCGAGGAGATATAAATATGCAAAATAGAGTTTTATTATGTATTATGGATGGCTGGGGGATTTCTACCGGCGCTGAAAAATATGATGCAACAAAACTTTCTCACCCAGTTAATGTTCCAGAGTTGATAAAAGACTATCCGTCGATTAACATTCATGCGGATGGTGAATTTGTAGGGCTTCCTCACGGGCAGATGGGGAATAGTGAAGTAGGACACTTAAATCTGGGTGCCGGAAGAATTGTATATCAGGATTTATCAAAAATCAACAGAGCAATCAAAGATGGTTCATTCTTCAAGAATGAAAAGTTTCTTGAAGCAATTGAGCATGCTAAGAAGAATAATTCATCGCTTCATATTTATGGTCTAGTGTCAACTGGCGGTGTTCATTCATCTTTAGAGCACGTGTTAGCTCTTATAAAGCTAGCTGCTGATGAAGGAATGAAAAAAGTTTATGTTCACGCATTTCTAGATGGGCGTGATACTCCTCCATCGAGTGCTTGTACTTATCTTGAGCAAGTAGAAAAAGAACTTGCAAAGTACAAGCTTCCGCCGATTGCTACAGTTATCGGACGTTATTATATAATGGACAGAGACAATAGATGGGAAAGAGTCGAAAAAGGCTACAACTGCCTGTTATTTGGAGAAGGAAACCAAGCTCCTTCTGCTTGTGAAGCTGTTCAAGAGTCTTATAAGAACGGTGTCACAGATGAATTTGTACTTCCGACAGCAATAGGCAGTGAAGAAGCTATAAAAGAAAGCAGAATTAAAGATAACGATGCTATCATATTCTTTAACTACAGGCCTGACAGAGCAAGAGAAATCAGTAAAGCTATAAATTTCGCTGATTTTGACGGCTTTGAAAGAAAAAAAGTCCTAAAAAACATTTACTATTGTACAATGACAAGCTATGAGGCAACATTTACTTTCCCTGTAGCTTTCCCGAAAACACAGCTTGTAAATATTTTAGGCGATGTTTTGGAAGCAAATGGAGTTAATCAGTTTAGAACTGCAGAAACTGAAAAATATGCTCATGTAACATTCTTCTTTAACGGGGGAATTGATGTGCCGCAGCCTCATGAAACAAGAGTTCTCGTTCCTTCTCCGAAGGTTCCTACGTATGATATGCAGCCGGAGATGAGTGCGAGAGAGGTTTGTGAGAATGTATTAAAAGCTATTGATAACGACAAGTATGGATTCATTCTTGTCAACTTTGCTAATCCAGATATGGTTGGGCATACAGGTGTTTTAGAAGCAGCTGAGAAAGCTTGCAAAGTTGTTGATGAATGTGTAGGAAAAATCGCCGAAAAATGTAAAGAAAAAGGAGTTGTAATGCTTCTTACGGCAGATCACGGCAATGCAGAAGTAATGTTTAATGAAGCTACTGGAAAACCGCACACTGCGCATACGACAAATGAGGTTCCTTTCGTTGTTATCAACGGGCCAAAAGGTATTGAATTAAAGCAGGACGGAGCTTTATGTAATATTGCGCCTACCGTATTGCAGCTGATGGGTATAGAAAAACCTGCTGAAATGGATTGTGAAAGCCTGATTAAATAGAGTAAAAGTTTAAGGTGCGCTTTTTTAAGCGCACCCTGCTTTATAAAATAGTGAGAATATATGACAGAGACAAAACCTTTAGATATTGATTTATCATTGAAAAAAAATAACGTAGACGAGTTCTTTTTTAACCTTAGCGAAAACCCGAACGGGTTCAAGAATAAGGATTTTAGATATACTTTGAGTTTAATCTATCAATTAGTTGAGGATGAGTTTGAGGGGATATTTTTGTCTCCGAATTCACCCGTCAGAAATACAGATTTTTTTCTAATAAATGACGGAACTGCACAGAATCCAAAGTTATCATTCTTTGTAACTCCAACAAATAATTTTCAGTTTTATCTAAAGTCTAAAGGTTCAATGTTCAGATTTTCGCCTAAAGAAGTTAATAACGAAATCGGGTATGTTATGAATCTTGATTTGGTTTTGGACTATTTTGGCGGTTTTGGTGAGATTGTTGATTTTTCTTCACTTACGCAGACTTTTGCTTATTTTAATAAGCTTACGCATTTTGTAATGAAACTTATAGAAAAGCTCTATTTTATACCGACAGTTCACAGGAATGGTGCTTCTTTCAGAATTGTATATGAGCCAATAATTTCTAATAAAGAATCTGCTAAGATTATTAATGAACTTGAGAACAATCTTCCTGAGAATCTTTTTATAAAAGGTGAAAAGCCTAAAGATTTTGTGGAAAGATTTGTAAGAGAGTATTTGAACTATCTTATATATAAGTTTTTGGGAATAAAAGCGTATCGCTTTAAAGATATAAAATCCGGGCATTATATGATTAAGGATTTAGAGCAGCGCTGCCTAATGAAAGGTAAGGATGTTGCGGAAGATATCGCACAGTGGTTTGATGAATTATATCTTGGGAAATACGATTTAATACCGTTTTTTAAGGTTAATAAAATTAGTGATGACGAGTTTGAACTAAAAATTCATATCAAAAATCGCAAAACAAATGAAACAATTATTCTGGATGATTTATATCATAAAGATGAAATTTGGGGCCTTGATACGGCTGATATTTCAAAAATTATTGAAAAGCAGCTCAATTATGCAGTACGCTATATGCCGGAGTTGGAAACTTTGTTTGAGGATGAAGAAAAGCTTGCGCTTACGCTTAATCTGAATGAGGTTTATAAAATAATTACACAGACTGCTTATTACTTGCAAAAAGCTCAGATAGAAGTTATCTTACCTGATGTATTAACAAATATAATTATTCCAAGAGCATCAATTAACGCAAAGGTAAAAGCTTCACGCTCGGCTGATTTGATGAATATATTCAATACTGTATCAAGCAGTGCGATTTCGCTTGATGATATCTTGGAGTTTTCTTATGAAGTATCTTTGGGTGATGAAAAAATATCTCTTGAAGAATTTAATAAGCTGGTAAGTGAGAGTAATGGATTAATCCAATATAAGGGCAAGTATATTCTTGTTGATAAAGAAGAAGGTATCAAACTTATTGATAAGATTAAGAATGCAAACCATAAGAAGATGACAAGACTTGAACTTATTCACGCTTCAATGTCTGGTCAGCTTCAAGATTACGATTTTAATTATGATGAAGCTTATGCAAATGTTATTAAGGATTTTGCAAAGCCGGTGGAAGTTACTCAGCCGAATGGTTTGAAGGGTGAATTAAGAGCTTACCAGATGACCGGCCTAAAATGGCTTTGGACAAATGTTACTAAAGGGTTCGGCTGTTGTATGGCTGATGATATGGGATTGGGGAAAACAATTCAGGTTATAAGCCTTATGCTCAAGCTTAAAGAAGAAAATCGGCTTAAAAATCCGGCTCTTGTTGTATGTCCGACAACTCTTATGGGGAACTGGATGAAGGAACTCCAAATGTTTGCGCCTGATTTAAAAGTGTCTACATACCATGGTCTTGACAGAAAGCTGGATACAAAATCTGATGTAATTCTTACGACTTACGCTATTATGCGTATTGATGTAGAAGAGATGAAAAAACATACTTGGGGTATGGTTGTTGTTGATGAAGCGCAGAATATTAAAAACCCTGACACAGCACAGACTCTTGCTATAAAGGCATTAAAATCTGATATAAAAATCGCAATGACAGGTACTCCAGTAGAAAACAGGCTTACAGAATTGTGGAGTATATTTGATTTCATAAACAAAGGTTATTTAGGCTCTCTGAAAGAATTCCAAAAGAGCTATGCTGTTCCGATTGAGCGGTTTAAGGAAAAAACAAGAGCTTCGAAATTAAAGCTTTCTGTTTCACCATTTGTTTTAAGACGTCTAAAGACTGATAAACATGTTATTTCGGATCTTCCTGATAAGATGGTTATGAATGATTATTGCTATCTTGCAAAAGCCCAAGCGATTTTATACGAAAAAACGCTTAATGAAATGATGGCTAAAATCAGCGGGTTTACGGGAGTAAACAGACGGGGGAATATTTTTAAATTGATTACAGCTCTAAAGCAGATTTGTAACCACCCTTACCAGTTTATAAAAAGCGGAGAAACTTCAAAAGAACTTTCGGGAAAGGCTGAAAAGTGCGTTTCTCTTGTCCAAAATATTATTGATAATAATGAAAAGACGCTTATATTTACTCAATACAAAGAAATGGGCGATTTGTTAACAAAAATTCTTCAAGAAGAGTGTAGTTCTTCTCCGTCATTCTTTCATGGCTCTTTGTCGGTTCCACAGAGGGAGTTTTTAATCGAGGACTTTCAAAACAATGATGAACGTAAAATTATGATACTTTCTCTTAAAGCGGGCGGTACAGGGTTAAATCTTACTAGTGCAACAAATGTTATACACTATGATTTATGGTGGAATCCGGCTGTTGAAGAGCAGGCGACCGATAGAACTTATCGTATAGGACAAGATAAAAATGTTATGGTGCACAGACTTATAACACTTGGTACTTTTGAAGAAAAAATCGACGAAATGCTTAAATCTAAAAAAGAACTTGCGGATTTGGCTGTTTATGAAGGTGAAAAAATTATTACAGAACTTTCTGATCAAGAAATCTATGATATATTTTCACTTACAGCCGGTTAATGGAGAGGTAAAGGGGTAAGGAGCGAAATTTTTATAACAAAAATATTGTAATAAGAGAAACTCTTGCCGGAAAGATATTTTTGACAGATTTGCGCAATAATTAAATATGACAGTACTTTCAGCGTGGGAAAGTGTTTTAAAATTTTTTAGAAAAAAGGATGACTTATACAAGCCATCCTTTTTGTTTATACATTCAAAAAAGAATATACTAGCAAGTTGCATATGTATTGGTTAACGCATTTTTTAATAGTGCAACTTTATCGGTTTGTTCCCAAGGCACGAAAATATCGGTTCTGCCGACATGTCCGTATGCTGCTAATTTTTGATAGAACTTACCGCCATTCTTTGCCGGTAGATTTCTCAAATCAAAGTTTTTGATTATTGCAGCAGGTCTTAAGTCAAAATTTGCTCTAACTAGTTCTGATATATCATCGTCTGAGATTTTACCAGTGCCAAACGTGTCAACGAAGATAGAAACAGGTTCAGCAACACCGATTGCGTAAGCTAACTCTATTTCGCACTTATCGGCCAGCCCTGCTGCAACAATATTCTTAGCGACATATCTAGCAGCATAAGCAGCAGAACGGTCAACTTTTGTAGGATCTTTACCAGAGAAAGCTCCGCCGCCATGACGAGAGTAGCCGCCGTAAGTATCGACAATGATTTTTCTGCCGGTTAAGCCTGAATCACCTTGAGGGCCGCCTACTACAAAACGGCCGGATGGGTTTATTAAAATTATGGTTTCGCTGTCAGGCTTTATACTTTCTTTTTCAAATACATAATCAATAACGCAATGCTGTAAATCGTTACGTATTATGGCTTGAATTTTAGAGTTATCGCTAATTCCATTGATTTCAGCTGCATGCTGAGTTGAAAGTAATACTGTATGGATTCTTGCAGGTTTTCCATCAATATATTCGACAGTAACTTGGGATTTTCCATCAGGTCTTAAGTAGCTAAGAATGCCTTCTTTTCTAACTTGTGCCAGTCTGTGAGAGAGTTTATGCGCTAAACTGATAGGTAAAGGCATAAGCTCAGGCGTTTCGTTACAAGCATAACCAAACATAATACCTTGGTCTCCAGCACCAATATTAGAAGTTTCGCTAGAAGCGGTATCTGCATTTTCACTTCTGCTTTCTAAAGCTTTATTTACACCACCTGCAATATCAACAGATTGTTCATCAATGCTGGTTAAAACTGCACAAGTATCACAATCAAACCCTCCGCCGGCAGAACCTGCGTAGCCAATATTTCTAACGGTTCTTCTAACTACATGCGGGATATCTACATAGCAGTTTGAAGTGATTTCACCACATACAAGAACCATGCCGGTTGTTGCGGTTGTCTCAGCTGCAACACGAGCTTGAGGATCTTTGGTTAAGAATTCATCCAAAATAGCATCAGAAATCTGATCGCATACTTTGTCGGGGTGTCCTTCCGTCACTGATTCGGACGTAAACAAAAATTTTTTTGATGTCATAATTTTTCTCCTTAATTTATATTACTCCGGTAAGGTTTTTAATTCCGACCCGGCTACACATATTAGCAATATCTTAGTTTAAATATAAATAAAAATCAAGGACTGGTAATTAATACTAATACGCTTTATTTAATAATGATTTATGCGCTAAATCCTCAATACTATCATCTAAAGGCTCTGGTTTAATTCCCAGTGCCAGTTCAATAAGATAATCTGCAAATTTGGGATTTTTTGGTAAAAAGGAGCCGTGTAGATAAGTTCCAAACACATTTTTGAACCTTGCTCCTTCTGTTTTATCCTGACCGTTATTACCATTTCCAATAACAATTGTTCCAAGAGGCTCGGTTGAACCGTTGATATAAGTTAGGCCGCTATGATTTTCAAATCCTACGAGAGTTTCGTTTTCTATTAAATCTGTTTTTACTGTAACATTACCAATAAACCTTTTGTTTCCAGCTATTGTATAAGCGTCCAAAAGGCTTATACCAAGGAGTTTTTCTCCGTTGCAAGGCTGGTAATAATGCCCCAAGAGCTGATAACCGCCGCATATCCCAAGAAAAACAGCCATTCTGTCACGTTCTTTTGTTAAAAATTCTTTATGCTTTTGTAATTCTGCTGCAACTTCAATTTGCTGAGTATCCTGACCTCCGCCAATAAAATAGATGTCATGTTCGCCTATGTTGTCGCCAATATTTATTTCGTCTATGTCTACTTCAATACCTCGCCATTCACATCTTTTTTTTAAAGTTAAGATATTTCCGCTATCACCGTATATATTAAGGAGCTTAGGGTATAAGTGGGCTATTTTTATTTTTGTCATACTGTTATTTCCCTGATTAATTTTATTGATTTTTGAGACTTGTTAGTATGGATTTTTATATACCCGTCTAATAAATCAAAGCAAACTTGGCAGATTTTTTCAGTTGCTTTTTTATCGTAATCGCTTTCAAAATCAAAATCAAATTGGAGCATTGCTTGTAAAAAATCTCTTATTTTATGATGCATCTTAAGTTTAACTCCAAGATGTTCATTGCATTCTTTACAAATAATTCCTCCCATGGTTGAAGAAAAATACATATCCTCATCCAAAACTTGTTCTCTACAGCAGAGGCAAGTGTCTAATTCTACACAAAATCCCATTATTAAAAGTATTTTTAATTGAAATTTTATTACGGCAATAAGCATATCTTTTTTTTCTGTTGCATTTGAGATTCTGTTAAGAGCTTTATACAAAAGATTGTAAATCTCTTTAGAAGCAGATTCAGAGCCTTCGCCAAAATTCATGATAACTTCTGAAATATAAGAAGATAATATTAGCTTATCTATATTTTCTCTTGTTTTTCTAAAATGGTTAACAGTTTGTGCTTGTATAATCGTATCCATAGAACGGCCTTTCAGTAGTTGTAGTGAATTCGCAACCAGCAAATCCATTCTTGCACCCAGCTTACTTTTGGGTTTTTTGATACCTTTAGCAACACCTTTTATTAAACCGTTTTCTTTTGAATACATAACAATAATTTTATCAGCATCGTTTAAGTTATATGATTTTAAATTTATTGCCTCAGTTACATAATTATTCATAATATGCCTTAGTTCCTTGAAATACGCCTCTGAATATTTTTTCCAATTCAGGTTCATCATTTGAATTCTCAAGCGCTTCTTGCTGAGTAATGTACCCTTTGTCTGTAAGAAGTGCTAATGATGCATTCATAGAGACCATGTTGTCTATGGTGTTATCCCTGAGTAATTCATATATTTCATCCGTGTTATCTTTATTTATGTAATCTTTGATTGTAGGAGTTACAACCATAATTTCACAGGCCGGAAAACGTTTTTGTTCTTTTTCGGAATAGATTAATTTTTGAGCAATAGTAGCTCTCAGTGTTTCAGCCAGTTGTTTTCTGATAAGATATCTATTTGATTCATCAAACATATTTACAATTCTGTTAATAGTTTGGACAGCGTCATTTGTGTGCAATGTTGATAATACTAAGTGACCAGTTTCAGAAGCTTTAAGAGCGGCTTCCATTGTTTCTTTGTCTCTTATTTCTCCGATAAATATTACATCTGGATCTTGACGGAGAGCATATTTTATACCATCAGAAAAAGTTTTTGTATCGACAGCAACCTGCCTTTGGGAAATAATACTTTTTTTACAGCTAAATATGTATTCAATGGGGTCTTCTATAGTTATAATGTGTTTTGAAGATGTAACGTTAATTTGGTTAATTAAAGAAGCAATTGTCGTTGATTTTCCACTGCCAGTCGGCCCTGTTACGAGTATAATCCCGTTTTGGTACTCGACAAAAGAATATAATATATCTGGAAGCTGCAAGTCCTTTAGTTGAGGTATAACATATGCAATATTTCTAATAACAAGCCCGGATAGGCCGAGTTGCCTGTTATAATTTACTCTGAATCTTGAGCACCCCTTGATTTCATACATAAAATCAAGATCACAAAGCGTCAAGATTTCATTGCGTATTGCAGATGGTGCAATTTCTAGTATAGCATTATCCAAATCTTCTTTAGTAAGAACTGGCATGTTTGTTTTTTTGATAAAACCATTTTTTCTTATATAAGGCGGATGTCCGACTTTTAAATGTTCGTCAGAAGCTCCGGCTGCGACAGCACTTTTTAAAAAGCGTATTATATTAAATTTCTCTTCCATATGTAATCTCTCCCATAAATAATCCTATCATTATTAAAGAAAATTGACAATAAGATGGAGCGGAAAAATCTGTAGATTTTGGATTTTTCTGCAAATTTATAATAAAAAAAACCGATCTAAGATCGGCTAATGTATATTATAAATTAAGTTGATTAGCAAGAATAACTGCATCCTCCGCCGCCTGAGAAGCTGGAGCTGCCAGAGGAGAATGAAACTGATGAAGAAGCGATTGAGCCGCAAGATTCACCGCCGCCGGCATAAGCAATAGATCCGCAAGATTCAGTTCCTGCATAAGCTATTGAACCGCTCGTTTCGCAGCTTTGACCAAAAGCCATAATAGTTGCATCGCTTGGGCCGGAATAGAAACTGCAAGAATCTAATCCATCACCGTCGCTTGAGGGGGCTGCGATTAATGAAACATTGTCAGATATTAAGCGTGTAGATTTTTCTGCGGTATCTGAACCTATAAACATAAAGCATTTGTTTTGTTTTTCGTCTGTGGAGTTTAATGTGAGCATAACCTTAATCCTTACTAAGTATTTACATATATACAAAGTAATTAAAATTAGTTAAATTTCATAAATCATATATTTTGTTACAAATGTTTACATTGTAGCAGAAATCTCTCAGTCTTTTAAATATTTCCGGCTATTCTACCCAATATCTTATAATTTTTAGATTTACTGAAATGATTATAACTCTTTAGACCATAGTATTTTCAAAATCGTTTATGTAAATATTTGTAACAAAAAGATAAAAAAAGTGTTATAAAAATGTTCAATGTGGCATTAATAAAGTATAATACTAAAAGGATATAGTATGTCGTATCAAATGAAAGAGCTTTATAGAACATCGAGTTATTGTGTTTGCCTCAAGCCCGCTTTTAGTTATGCTTTTAATGAGAAGGTGGGTATATATGCCTGCTCTGACGAGCTTTTTAGCGATAAACTATCTTTAACATCCCCTCACCCCCTCAACTCCTCGACTCCTAAACCCTCCTGGAGTTCAGTATGCTAACAATTAATACTAACCTCTCATCTCTAATTGTGCAATCGAACCTTCTAAAATCAACACAAGGGCTCAACCAAGCTATAGAGCGCATGACAACGGGGTTTAAAATCAATCATGCAAAAGACAATGCAGCAGGCTATTCAATTTCAACAAGTATTGGGGTAAAACTCTCATCGTATAATGTAGCAGAGGAAAATGCTGCAATGGGCTTGGATTTAATAACAACAGCATCAGATAGCTTTGATTTAATATCATCACATTTGCAAAGAATGCGTGATTTAGCAGAACAGGCAGCTAATGGAACATATGGAGCAGACTCTTTAAACGCAATTCAATCTGAGGTGGATGCACGTGCTGCAGAAATTAGCCGTATAACAGCAAATACAGAATATAACGGAATAAAACTTTTTGGTGGCGAAAATGGTGGCGTCAACTTTATTGACGAGGTTGTACAACTAACAGAAGATGAGGCTCTAGCTCAAGGATATACCGTTATCAAAACAGAAGATGAGCTCCAAGCAATGAAGGATAACCTTTCCGGCAAATATATCTTGATGGGCGATATAGACCTCTCAGGCTATGCTTGGGAAGCTGTGGGAAATAGTTCTACAGCATTCACTGGTGAATTTAATGGTAACGGATATGTAATAAAGAATTTGACGATTAACAGACCAACTGAAGAAGGTCAAGGATTATTGGGTTATACTGATGGTGCCTCTATAAAGAATGTTGGCATGGAAAATGTCGATGTGACTGGTGGTAGTTTTGTCGGCGGTCTCGTGGGCTGGGGGGATTCTTCTATCACTAACAGCTATGCAACAGGAAGCGTGAGTGGAACTGACAATGTTGGCGGTCTCGTGGGATGGGGAAATTCTTCTTCTTCTATCACTAACAGCTATGCAACAGGAAGCGTGAGTGGTAATAGCGCAGTCGGCGGTCTCGTGGGGATGGCTTTTTCTTCTTCTTCTATCACTAACAGTTATGCAACAGGAAGCGTGAATGGTAATGATAAGGTCGGCGGTCTAGTGGGGCAGGCTTTTTCTTCTTCTTCTATCACAAGGAGCTATGCAACAGGAAGCGTGAATGGTAATGATATGGTCGGCGGTCTCGTGGGGCGGTCTGATTCTTCTTCTTCTATCACAAGTAGCTATGCAACAGGAAGCGTGAGTGGTAATAGCGCAGTCGGCGGTCTCGTGGGAGGTTCTTTTTCTTCTATCACGAACAGCTATTTCAATAAAGAAACAACAGGACAAAGTATAGGGGTAGGTACTGGTACTGGTACAGCAACAGGTGTTACAACTACAGAGCTAGATCAGCTCATAGCAGATGGGACATTAGTCTCATTTACTCAAGCAGGCGGGCCTGGAGTGAGTGTAGGAATAACTAATGATCGGGCGCTTACAATACAGGTTGGAATAGATTCCAGCGATAATTCTAAAATATCTTTTAGTACAGAATTTGCATTTGCAAATTTAAATGTAGACCTAACAAGTGCTGACAAAGCAAGAGATGCACTAACTCAAATTGATGATTATATAAAACAAATAAATGAAAAACAGACAGAGCTAGGTTCTGCATATAATCGATTGGATAGTGTAATAGAATCTATTGGAATAAATATCGAGAATTTAACTTCATCGCAGTCAACAATACGTGATGCAGATATTGCAGAGGAATCTAGTGAATATATCAAAATGCAAATCTTACAACAAGCATCAGCGACTCTTCTTGCAACTGCCAATCAAACTCCGGCGCTTGCGCTCAGATTGCTTGGGGGGAGTGGATAGTGACTAGTGACTAGTGAATAGGTGATTAAGGGTGAGGGGTGAAGGGTGAAGGGTGAAGGGTGAAGGGTGAAGGGTGAAGGGAGCATTTTAGGGTTTAGAGGTTGAGGGTGACTAGTGACTAGTGAGTAGTGAATAGTGAATCGGTGAATAAGTAAATAAATTAATAAGCAAACAAGGTACAAAATAAGAATACTCTTTAACTTCTTCTATACCTCTAAACTCTGCTAAGGCCGTGTAGTGTCATTGCGAGGACGATTAGGACGAAGCAATCCAGCCGATTATTAACTATTACATTTTGATATTATTCATTCATGAATAACAGACCCCTGTCATTGCCTGTTCTACTAACTAATTACCCTTCACGCTTTACTTATTCACTATTCCCTAA
>CALUSJ010000100.1 GCA_944323405.1 Candidatus Gastranaerophilales bacterium | reverse complement strand
GCGATTTTGAACTTTTCCTCATATGTTCAATAAAGTCCATTGTTGGCACAAATGGAATTTGTTCTTCTTCTGCAATTTCTTTTAAAGAAAACCCTTTTAGTTCAAGAATAGCAGCCCTTCCGGCTAAAGATTCGGTGACATTTCTCATCATATGAAATTGCTGCGAACCCGTAAGCCAATATTGTCCTTTAGTCTCACTATTATCAATAGCTATTTTTATATAAGAAAGTAAGTTTGGGGCATATTGAATTTCATCAATTATAATCGGAGCTTTATATCTCTGCAGAAAAAGCTCAGGCTCATTTATTGCCATCTCTCTGACTTTATAATCATCTAAAGTTACATAAGCACGATTTTTATCACAATGCTTTAAAAGAGTACTTTTACCAACTTGTCTGGCACCTGTTATAAGTATGACTTTAAATTGATTACTTAAAGCGTTTATCTGTTTCTCTAAAGTTCTTTGTTTGTACATAGAGTCTCGACTATTATGCATTGCTATTTTATAATAGTCGAAAACTGGTTAAAAGTCAAGACTGCATAAAGAGGTAGTGAAAATTTTGTTTATCAAAAATATGACCATCCTTAAAAAATCTTGACTTACAAGCATTTTTAGTTTAGAAATAGTTAGAGGGAGTTATTATTTAATTGAGTTTTTATTTGATTTTAAATGATATTAAATTCGATAGTCATATTTTATTAGAGGTAATCCATTAGAATGAAATATGCTGGGACTGATGTTTTAAAGTTAATGACTCAAGCTAAAAATTATAATAATTATTTAGTTAACTATTGTCTTGATAAAATTAATAAAGATAGTAAAATAATCCTAGATTTTGGGGCAGGTCTTGGAACTTTTTCGGAATTATTAGCCCAAAGAGGTTTTTTAGTTAATTGTATTGAACCAGATGAAGAACTGGCTGAAATTATTAAAAAGAAAGGTTTGACGCTTGTCGAGAGTATTGATAGCTATCCAGACAACTCTATAGAAAATATTGTTTCTTTTAATGTATTTGAACATATAGAAGAAGATCAAATTGCCTTGAAACAGATTCAAAAAAAACTTAAGCCTGGTGGTATTTTTTTTCTTTTTGTTCCGGCAGATTCAAAGCTTTATTCTTCTTTTGATAAAAAACTCGGACATTTTCGCAGATATGATTTAGATAATCTTTTAGAAATGGTTAGAAAATGTAATTTTACAATCAAGGATTATGAATATTTTGATAGTCTTGGATATATTCTGGCATTTATTTATAAAATAATAAACCATCGTGGAACAATATCTGCTTTTTCTATACTTCTTTTTGACAAGATAATATTTCCGATTTCAATATTGTCGGACAAGGTTTTTAATAAAAAATTTGGCAAAAATATTGTTATGATATTATCAAAGGAAGCTATTGATGAATAAATTTTTTACAAGAATTAACGGAAACTTTTGGTACAATATTATATTAGTTCTGCTATTTGTTCTTGGAATAGTAATTCGAACAAATTTATACTTATGGAACAGTGTTTTTGAAGATGATGAATGTCGGCTTGCAATAGCACTTCTTGAAACAAAAAATTACTTGGCTCTGTTTTTACCTTTGGATGCTGGTCAATCCGCACCGCCATTATTTATGATATGTTCGAAATTTTTGGCGAGTATTTCAGGCTACAGTGAAAAAGCGTTAACACTAATTCCGTTCATATCCGGCATTGCCTCTATCTTTTTATTTTTTAAAATCTGTACCGGCTATTTTTCTAAAAGGCTCTCTATCTTAATATCATTGTTTGTATTTATACTTAGTCATCCAATTATTTTATACTCAGTTACTTTTAAGCAATATTCGCTCGATGTGTTTATTGGGCTTTTGTGCTTATATATTTTCCCCAAAATAAATATTCTGGAATTGAATTGGAAAAAGCTTGCCTTAACAACAATGTTTTTAATAGCTTTACCATTAATTTCACTGCCTTCGGTATTTTTTATAGGCGCCTTTGTATTGACTAATATTGTTACTAATTTAAAAAATAAAGAATTATATAAAAAATTAGCAGTCTTATTATTTCCGTTTATTGTAATAATGCTGCTATATTATATATTCAATCTTCAGCCTTCAAAAATTAATATGGATAAAGTGTTTCCAAACTATTGGGTTGACGGATTCTGGAAATTTTCATTCATTGATTTTATACGAATAATTGGAATAAATATAAGATATGATTTTATACCAAACAAAATCACAATGTTCACATTAATCCTATTTTTATGGGGAATAATTGATTGTGGTTTTGACAGAGGTAAGAATAAAAACCTCTCTCTTTTAATGTTATTTACGTTTTTAGGGGCAATTACAGCTTCGCTGCTTCATATTTACCCGTTTATAGGGCGGATAAGTTTATTTTTTACTCCTATACTTATAATAACAATAATCCGCCCTTTTGATACTTCTGTTTTTCCAAAACCTGCATATTGGGTAACCCTTTTATTTATAATAATTAGTTTTTCCCAGTACACGCCATCTTGTATCCCTATGTATAAAGATTGGTCTCAATACAAAGCATTCTCACCTAAAAATTTAATGATTGAATTAAAAAACAGGTTTAGCCCGAGTGAAGATATAATCCTTACTAATTCAGCATCAGCGGCAAGTTTTATTTTTTATTCAAGCAAACTACAATTTTATCCAGATAGAACTTATGTAATTAAGCAATCTCACGGTAATGGTGAAGAGACCATGAAATATTTAAATAATCTCAAAACAAATCAAAAGTATTGGCTATTTTTAAACAAGGATTATCTCAAAGATCCTATATTTCCAACCATTGATGAATGGCTTGTTGATAAAAAAGTTTTATACAAAAAACAGGAGCGGGGCTCTTACTTAATCTATGTACAAAACTAAAAAATACAGCATTTAATTAATGCCCGATTGACATAAAACAAATTTTAGTGTGTAATATAAGAATAAAGGGGAAAGAAGAGGATTTGATGTACATTAAACAACTCGAAATCGACAATTTTAAGTCGTTTGCGAACAAGCTTGATATCCCGATGTTAAAAGGTTTTACGACAATATCCGGGCCTAATGGTTCTGGTAAAAGTAATATTATAGACAGCATCCTTTTTGCCCTAGGCTTATCTACAAATAGAGCAATGCGAGCCGAAAAAATATCCCAGCTCATCTCAACATATACAAAACGCAATGAAGCTTTTGTAAAAGTTACGTTTGGAGAGACTGAAAACGGAGATTTTTCAATCGCAAGAAGAATAAGAAAATCCTCTCAAGGTTATAATAGTATTTATTATTTGGACGATAAGGTTTCGACTTTATCTGATATTCACGCTGCGCTTGAAAAATACAATATTACTCCCAACAGTTATAACGTAATGATGCAGGGTGATGTAATGAATATTACAAACTGCACCCCTAATGAGCGCAGAAAAATCATTGATGAAATCGCCGGGATTGCAGATTTTGACAGAAGAATAGAGCAGGCAACTGGAGAGCTTGAAACCGTTGAAAAAAGGGTTGTTAATTCGACTCTTGTATTAAACGAAGTAAATGCTAGGCTTGAACAATTAAAAGAAGAAAAAGAAGTTGCTTTAAAATATCAGAAATTAAAAGAAGAAAAGTCTGGGCTGGAAAGCCAGGTTAATACGGTTAAGTTTTTTGATTTAAAGCGAAATCTTGAAAAAGCCCACGAAAATATATTAGAATTTACCAAAAAGAAAAAAGAAGAAGAGATTAAATCTAAAGATTTAGATGAGAGACTTAAGCTCATAAAAGAAAAGTATGACGAAATCTCTAAAACGATTACAGAAAAAGGTGAAGGTCATCAGTTAGAATTAAAGCAAAAAGCTGAAGAATTAAAAGGCTCAATTTCTAGAAAAGAGTCTTCTATAGCTTTTGCCGATAAGCAAATTCAAGATAATCTAAAAACTATCGAAAATACAAAGAATGGGATAGAAGTCCAAAAGGAAAAAATCAAAGATGCCGAATTAAAGATTTCACTCAAACAAGATGAAATAAAAGGCATTGAAAAAAATATTGAAGAACAAAAGGCTCAGTTAAAGAAGATTCTTGAAGATATGACTGGGCTTAATGAAACTGCTGAAAAGCATATAGAAAAAAGAAATAACTTAAGAAAAGAACTTGAAGATGAACAGGATAAGGAAACCAAGCTTATCCAAAGACAAGCGCCTTTAGAAGCTGATTTAAGCACAAAGAAGAAGGCATTAGAAGAAGCGAAGGAAAAGCTTGCTGCATTAGAGGAGTTTAAGGCTAACTTTTCAGAAACAAAATCTTCAAAAGAACTTCTTATAGAACAATTGGGTCAAGAACTTGACGATTTCAAAACTATCCTTAAAAATACAATGTATGATTTGGACAAGACTAAAAATGAAATCACAGACATGGACTATGACCTTCAGGCTGCACGTAAGAAGATATATCAGCTTGAAGCGATTAAGCAGGCAAACGAAGACGCTAACCTCGGACGTGCGGTTGATACAGTTGTAAATGCAAATATTCAAGGCGTGCATGCTCCTCTAATGAAGCTTGGACAAGTAGACGAAGAGTATTCAACAGCGCTCGAAATCGCCGTAGGCGGTAGAATGGCGCATATTGTAGTTGATGATGAGCATACTGCTTCAACTTGTATTGAACTCTTAAAATCTGCAAATGCCGGCAGAGCGACTTTTGTTCCTCTTAATAAAATAGTTAAATGCCCTAGAAGCCTTAATCTCCCGAAAGAAAAAGGCGTAATAGATTTTGCAATAAATCTTATTGACTTTGATGATGAGTATTTGAATGCTTTTTATTATGCAGTTGGAGAGACTGTTGTTGTTGAAGACAGGTCCGTTGCAAATAAGCTAATTGGAAAATACAGAATGGTAACTCTATCTGGAGATTTGTTTGAAAAATCAGGCTCTATAACTGGTGGTACTGTAAGGAAAACAGGGCTAAAATTTTCTCAAAATTCTGATAGCGAGTTAGATACATATAGGGCAAGACTTAAAGAAATGGAAAGCAAATACGCAACTCTCATATCAAAGCGTTCTAACCTTGAAGCTAAGCTAGAAGATATAAGAGCAAAAAACTCGGCTTCTATGACTGAGTTTAATAAAGCAAAATTAGAGCTTTCTGGGCTTGAGACGAATTTTGAAAATAATCAGAAAAACATTGATGAAAAGCTAGAGTTTATTAAATTAACTGAACCCGAAATTCAAGCAATAGAAAAAAATCTTGATAAGATGGAAGAAGAACATATTTCAATTTCGGATAGAATGACGACTTTACAAGATGAAATAGTTGAAGTCGAAAAGTTAATGAATGATTCAGACCTGAAGGATTTAAGAGAAAAAACTGCCGGTGTCGAAGCTGAAATTAAGCGTTATGAACAAAATATGTCTAGTGCAAACAATGAAATAGAGGGTTTGCACCAAAGAATAGATTTTATACATACAACTCTAAGTTCGCATAATGAAACAATAGAACGTTCTTTAACTTCTAATAAAGAATTAGAGCTTGAGAAGGCAAAATTTGCAGAAGAGATAAAAGGTTTGAATACTCAGCTTGAAGAGCTGGATATTCAGATAAAAGAGATTACAGAAAAGCTTGGTGAGCTTTTAAAACAGCGTGACGATATAAATAAAGATTTAGTTGATATTGAAACACAAAGAAATCTAAAGGCATCAGATATTGAAAAAATTGGCGAACAGATTGAATCTTTTAAGGCAAGAAGACGTGAGCTTGAGCCTATGCTGGAAGAAACGAAAAATGTATTAATCGATGCTGGAGTAAATATTAGCGAGCTTGCGCCTGTTGAGATGTCTATAGAAGAGATTACGGCACGTATCCAGCGGCTGCAAAAAAGAATGGATGAAATGGGTGCTGTTAATATGAAAGCCCTTGAAGATTTTGAGACAGTATCTAAAAGACAGGAAGCTCTCCATAACCAAATCGAGACTCTAAGTAATGAGAGAGAACAAATATTAGAGCGGATGAAGGGCTATGAGGATTTAAAAAAAGAGACTTTCCTCAAAACATATAATGTTATTAATGAGAATTTTAAAGATATTTTCCATAGACTTTCTGACGGCGAAGGAACACTTATTCTGGAAAATGAAGAAAGACCCTTTGAAGGCGGACTTGATATAGAAGCTCAGCCGAGAGATAAAAAGAAACAGCGCCTAGCAGGTATGTCAGGGGGTGAAAAAGCTCTTACGGCTCTATCTTTTGTGTTTGCTATTCAAAAATACATGCCGGCGCCTTTTTATGCTTTCGACGAAGTGGACGCAAGTTTGGACGGTATAAATGTTGAAAAACTTGCTCATCTTGTACAATCACAAGCAGAAAAAACTCAATTTATTGTTGTAAGCCATAGAAAACCGATGATAGAATCTGCTAACAGGACTATAGGGGTTACACAAAAAGAAAAAGGGATTTCTAAAGTTACCGGGGTGAAAATCAGGGACTAAAAATATAAAATATAAAAAATAAAGGACTGATATTTTTCAGTCCTTTATTTTTATGCATTAACTGTCTAACTGTTTTCGAATAAGTTCATTTACGGTTTTGGGGTTTGCTCTGCCTTTAGTTTCTTTCATAACTTGACCAACAAAGAAACCAAGAAGGTTTGTTTTTCCGTTTTTATAAGACTCAACTTCCTTCGGGTGAGAATTGATAACATTTTCAACAATTGATTTAATTGCACCTTCGTCCGATATCTGGCTTAAACCTTTTTTCTCAACAATGGCAGAAGCTTTTTCACCATTAGTAATCATCTCTTCTACAAGAATTTGTTTCCCAATATTGTTTGAAATAGTTCCCTTTTCAATAAGAGCAATTAATTCTGCAAGGTTTTCAGGAGTTAGTTTAGTTTCATTGATTTCAACTTTGTTTTCTTTTAAATAAGCTGCAATTTCGCCCATAATAAAGTTTACCGCAGTCTTAGGATTAGCACCTAATTCCAAAACCTTATCAAAGAACAATGCTAAAGGCATTTGCTCAACTATAACACCTGCGTCATATTCGCTCAAGCCTAATGACATGTATCTCTGACGTTTAGCTTCAGGGAGCTCCGGCATCTTAGAACGGATTTCTTCAACCCATTCTCTTGAAATTTCAACAGGCATCAAATCAGGTTCCGGGAAGTATCTATAATCATGTGCATCTTCTTTACCCCTCATAGAGCGGGTTTCCTTAAGATTATCATCCCAGAGTCTTGTCTCCTGAACAACCTTTCCGCCTTCTTCAACAATCTCGATTTGTCTATCGATTTCATATTCAATAGCTCTTTGAAGTGCTGAAAAACTGTTTACATTCTTAATTTCCGCTCTCGTACCGAATTCTTTTGAGCCTTTTGGCATGATTGAAATATTAGCGTCGCATCTCATTGAACCTTCTTCAAGGTTTCCGTCGCAGACACCTAAATATCTTACAATATTTCTTAATTCTTCCATATAGCTTCTTGCTTCTTCGCTTGAGCGCATATCGGGCTCTGATACGATTTCAAGAAGCGGAGTTCCGGCACGGTTTAAGTCAACCAGAGAATATGTCGCACCATTAATTCCAGCAGCTCCTACGTGAACAAGCTTACCTGCATCTTCTTCAAGATGAGCACGTGTTATTCCAATTCTTTTACCTTTAACATTTATCCAGCCATTTACACAAATCGGTTCATCGTATTGTGAAATCTGATACCCTTTCGGAAGGTCTGGATAAAAATATTGTTTTCTGTCAAATTTGCACCTTTTAGGGATTTCACAGTTAAGCGCAAGGCCCAAAAGTATTCCCATATTAACACACTCTTTATTTAATACCGGCAAAACTCCAGGCATGCCAAGCGTAATTGCACTTGTATGACTGTTTTGTTCGCTTCCAAATTCAGTTGAATCCGGCGCAAATATCTTTGATTTGGTTTTAAGCTGTGCGTGTACTTCTAAACCTATAACAACTTCATATTTATCTCTTAAATCTTCCATAATCTTTCCTCACTGTTATATGATTTATTCTAACATGAACATAAAAGATAATGTATTATCTAATTTATATGCACCTACAATAATTGATAACAATCGATTGACATAATACTTTAATTCTGTTAGAATGACGACGGTAGTGTGTTTAGGAGTATAAATTATGCGTATCAATTCAATCAACTATGTTGGTGCGAATATATTGAATGTTCGCTCTCAAAAAGTAAAACAGACAAAAATGACAGATGGTAATGTCGGGTTTAGAGGGTATAACGAAGTCTACAGGAGTATTTTGAACAGGAGCTTTTACAAGAATTATAGTAACGTAGAAGAATCTTTTTGGAAATTATACAATGCCGCAAAGAACGAACCTGGATTAACTATGAGATATCAGAGTTTATTTGCAAATAAAGATATGTGGAAAACACTCTCTAATTTTGATGCACTTAGAAGCTCAAGTGAAGAAGAAGTTATTAAAAGCCGGCGCTATCCTTCCCCATTGATTACAACTAACGATGGTGTAGTAGAATTTCACGATCCTATATATGGAGAATATGGGCAGGGAAATATTAGTTTCTGGTATGGAAACTCTACCGTAAAAGTTTCTCGCCCAAAGGATTTCCACGCATTTTATTCTAATAAAAATATAAAACAGTATCACGAAATTATTCAAGATGGCGGCGGGATAATAAACCAAAAGTTCTATAATAAAGATGGAAGTGAATCTTTCTGGAAAAACTTATTATTCGGTTAATTTTTAGTGGAAAATTTTCATACCTAGCATAACAGTAATTATATCGAACTAATTCTAAAGTATTATATTGTAACATTTCTTTACATTTGGTTGAAGCTTATTATTACTGGGTTTTGGCAATTTATGTAATTTTTTGGAATTAGATTTTTGATAAAATGATTGATTATGTATTATGTTGTTGGTATATAATTTGAATGGACTAATTAGTCCTTTAGTAGTACACATTATTAGAAAAGGTTGAAAAATTATGACATTACCAAACGTAGCATATTTCTCAATGGAAATAGCAATGGATCAATCACTTAGTACATATTCAGGTGGTTTAGGATTTTTGGCAGGTTCACATATGTTATCTGCCGGTTATTTACAGATGCCAATGGTAGGTGTAACTATGTTATGGTCATATGGTTATTATGACCAGAGAATCGACCATTCAGGCAACGTTGAAGTAGCTTATATCAGAAAATATTATGATTTCTTAGTTGATACAGGCATTACTGTAGAAGTTGATACTTTTGGCGAAAAAGTTAAGGTAAAGGCATTCAGAGTAGATCCTGAGTTATTTGGAACTTGCCCGGTTTACTTATTAACAACTGATATTGACGGAAACAGCGATTGGGCTAAGAGTATTTCTCACAAATTATATGATGGCAATGAAAAAATAAGAATTGCTCAAGAAACAGTTCTTGGTATTGCTGGTATAAGAGTACTTCAGGCAGCAGGTTACAATTTTGATGTTGTACATATGAACGAAGGGCATGCTCTTCCTGCGGCTTTTGAACTTTTAAGACAATACAATGGTAACTTAGAAGAAGTTAGAAAGAAAACTGTATTCACAACTCACACTCCTGTTGCAGCAGGTAATGAGGTTCATTGGGTTGATACATTGCTTCAGGGCGGCTTCTTTGCTGGTGCTTCAAGAGAAAGAGCTATTCAGTTAGGTGGTGAAAACTTCTCATTAACAGTAGCAGCTTTAAGAATGTCAAGAATTGCAAATGCTGTTTCTCAGCTTCACGGACTTGTTGCTAACAAGATGTGGGAATGGGTTGATGGCAGATGCCCGATTAGAGCTATCACTAACGCTGTAAACCTACACTTCTGGCAGGATAAGAGAATGAACGGAGACAAATCGTTTGATGAACTTCTTGCTGCTAAACGTGAAATGAAAGTTAAGCTCTTCAAATATATCGCAAATGTTGCAGGTAAGAGATTTGATCCTGATGTATTAACTATTACCTGGGCAAGAAGATTTGCTGATTACAAACGTGCTTGGCTTATCTTGATGGACAAGGATAGAATTAATAAACTTCTTGAAGAAAATAAAGTTCAGATTATTTTCGCAGGAAAATTCCATCCTGATGATGTTATGGGTAAAGAAATGTTCAACAAGTTATTGAACCGTTCTCATACATTAAAGAATGTTGTAGTATTACCGGGCCATGAATTGCAATTGTCCGGCATGCTGAAACGTGGTACTGATGTGTGGTTAAATACACCTCTAAGACCGTTTGAAGCATCTGGTACTTCCGGCATGTCAGCAAATGCTAACGGTGCTATCCACCTTTCAACATACGACGGCTGGACTGTTGAAGGTACATTCCCAGGAATTAACGGTTACACTGTTGAGTATCCTGAGCTCGATGATGATATGCCTTGGGAAGAAAGACACTGGGCTGATCACAGATGCATGATGGATATTATCGAAAACCAGATTATTCCTACTTACTACAACAACAAGCAGGAATGGGCTAGACTTATGAGACAGGCTATCAGAACTGCTGAAGCTTACTTTAATTCTGACAGAATGGTAATCGAATACTACAA
>CALUSJ010000099.1 GCA_944323405.1 Candidatus Gastranaerophilales bacterium | reverse complement strand
TTCGACTTGCATGTATGAAGCACGCCGCCAGCGTTCGTCCTGAGCCAGGATCAAACTCTCCATTGTCAGAAAAGTTATGTCCTCATGTGCCTATTTTATTAGACACAAGCTCGAACTTCATTTTTTTTGTCCGTATCACTTGCGAATTAACAAGTTTTTTCGTCTTCAGCTATTCTGTTGTCAATGTGCAAGGTAACACTAGTTGCCTTCACCTTATTATGTAATCTTATCCAATGCTATTTACAAAATTCTAATAAGTATTCTTTGTGAAGATGACTGGAATACTCTTTTCCTCCAGCTGCGCATCTTGCGCTTCATCAACACCGGCTATTGCAACCGACATTCTCTATCTTATGACATCAATTTTAAATGTCAACATGTTTTTTCTATTTCTTTTATTTTTATTTTACATTTCTTTACATGTTAAACTGCAAAATTGGTTCATAAAAAAAGAGCCGTTAAGGCTCTTGGAATTAAGAATAGCTGGAAGTATGAAAAAGATTTAATATTTATATTTAACCCAAATCATCTTAGATTGTACATACGACACAAAGGTAATTTACATATTAGCCAACCGGGCATAAAGACAAAAATGAGCCGAAAAACCAGCGGCTCATTTTTAGGTTTAAAAATTTTCTCGGAAATTTAAATTATGACCAGCGGTTTTATCAAGTCTCTTGGCTTATCTTTCATAAGCATGAGAGCTGGTTCTACATTTTCTAAACCCTTAAAAGTATGTGTAATCAGCTTTTCTGGATGAATTCTATGTGTTTCAACCAGTCTTGCAAGTTTTTCAGAACGCAGGCGACCGCCAGGCATAAGTCCGCCAACGATTTGTTTATGCCCCATACCGCAACCCCATTCTACACGAGGTATTTTTACATAATCGCCTTCTCCGAGGTAATTTACATTACCAATCTTTCCGCCAGGCTTAAGCATTTTTACCGCCTGATCAAAAGTATCATTATTACCCCCGGCTATAACAATTTTATCAACCCCTCGTCCATGGGTTTTATCTAGTATTTGCTCCGTGATATCGCCTTCTTTATAGTTTACAATATCAGTAGCTCCAAATTCTTTGGCTAAATTAATACAATTTTGTCTTGAACCTACCGCATAAATTGATGCTGCACCTCTGATTGCAGCAGCTGCAACAGCCATAAGTCCAACTGGCCCAATACCAATTACTGCAACATTATCACCAAATTGTATATCTGCAAGTTCTACACCATGAAAACCTGTTGGAACCATGTCACTAAGCATACACGCAGCACCTAAATCCATACCCTCTGGTAAAAGTGCTAAATTTCCGTCCGCATCATTTACATGGAAATATTCAGCAAAAACACCATCTTTAAAATTAGAGAATTTCCATCCTGCAAGCATGCCGCCAGAATGCATAGCAAACCCTTCCTGTGCTTCAAGAGAATTCCAGTCTGGAGTAATAGCTGAAACCAAAACCTTATCTCCGACTTTAAAATCCTTAACTTGCGGCCCAACTTCAACGACTTCTCCAACCGCTTCGTGGCCCAAAATCATATTATGCCTGTCTCCAATTGCCCCAGCCCATACAGTATGAATATCTGATGTACACGGTGCAAGAGCTATCGGCTTACAAATAGCATCATTTGGCCCGCATTTCGGAATTTCTTTTTCTATCCAGCCTGTATGGCCTATTGATAACATTGTAAAACCTTTCATAAAAACCCCCTTTTTAACTTTTAATAACTAAAATAAACACTGAAAACCATACTTCAGATTAACATATTTTAGCACTTACTGCAACAGTATTAAAAGAATATGCTCTCAAACGACAGTTTTAATATTTTTTACAAACTAGCAAAAAAAAGTTTTATAGGTTTTAATAATTAAAAGAAAGGACACAGTGTTATGATAAATCCAATTAAACATTGTACAGCAATTTATAAAGCGTGCAAACCATCAAAGAAAATCCAGCCAAAGCCATATACAGAAGGTTATTTTATGAAGCCGTCACCATTAGCTAAAAATAACACTCTTTCTCAAGGCAAAAATATGGTTGTGAAACTTTTGGCTAAAATAAAACAATTTTTCTAATCCAAAACTTTAATCCAAATAAGCCTGTTTAATCCCTTCGGCTGCTACAAAGGCTGTTGACCAGGCATTTTGCAGATTAAATCCGCCGCAAAGTCCATCAACATCTACGCATTCGCCTATAAAATAAAGATGCGAGTACTTTTTTGCTACCATTGTTTTGGGATTAATTTCATTTAAATCCACACCGCCTGCGCTCACAGTTTCTTCTCCTTTATTGGTACTAACGGCTGTTATTTCAAAATTATGTATTTTGTCTAAAATAGAATCTCTCGTTTTACCATCAATTTTATGAGCTTTCACCTCGCTTAAATCACCTAAAACAGATTTTACAAAATTAATCGGGAAATAGTCTGCCAATATATTCTTTAAATCTTTATGCGGATTATTATTAAGTAAACTTTGCAGTTTTATTTCATTTGGACACAAATCAAAACTCAATTTATAAGGAAAGTTTTCTCTTGCTTTATAAGATGAAATTGTATAAATTAAAGGCCCTGAAACCCCAAAATGAGTAAACAAAATATCACCTTTTATATTAAAATCTTTAGATAAAACATTTTTTAAAACTATGCCAGGCGGAATTTGAATATCAGCATTAAGCCCTACTAACGAAGGTTTAAACGGAATAGTTTTTATACCTAAATCTTTGATTAAATCAAGAGATGAATGCCCGCCAACTGCAACAACAATATTTGAAAAAAAATAACAACACTCTGATTTGTTATTTCTTCTAATTGTACTTATCTTAAATCCATTATCTATCAAATCTATCTTTACAACTTTTTCTCTAATAATCTCTATATTATTAATTTTCTCTAAAATCTTTTCTCTAACATCCTTTGCACTATTAGACTCTGGGAAAATTCTCCCGTTACCTTGCGCATACGTATTTACACCAATTTCCTTAAACAAATCTATTGTATCAGCCGCAGCAAATCTTGAAAAAATCGAATATAAAAATTTTTCTCCTCTTGGATAATTCTTAGCAAGTTCCCTAAAATCATACTCTTCATGCGCCATATTACATCTGCCGCCCCCAGTAGGAAGCAAAGTCCTTAAAGGGCTACCGAAATCAAATAATGTTATATCCCTAAAACCAGCCTTCTTAAGAAAATATGCACAAATACAACCCGCTGCACCTGCACCAATGATAGCAATATCTTTATTTCTTTTTATACAAGATATATTTGTTTCAGATTCTTGTTCCATATAATAAAACCATTTCTGGATTTTCTAACTCTTCATATAGCTGCATAACATTTTTTTTGAAAAGCGGATGGATAAAATCTTGTGCTATTTCCAGCATAGGAACCATAACAAAAGCTCTCTTGTGAAAATACGGATGTGGAACAGTAAGTGTATTTGTATGCATTACTAAATCATCGTAAAATAAGATATCTATATCAATTGTTCTATCTTGATATTCTGTATTTGTACTTCTTTTTCTGCCAAGTTGTGTTTCTATCCGCTGGCATTCTGCTAAAAAATTTTCAGGAGCTAATACAGTTGAAACTTGTATAACAGCATTGACAAACCAATTTTCAGAATTCATTTTCCACGGCTCTGACTCATAGAAAGATGATGTCGAAATAACATTTGTGTCAGGCACAGCCTTCAAAAGGCTTACTGCTTGCTGCAAATAGCCAACCCTGTCGCCAACATTAGAACCTAATGATAAAAAAACTATTGCCATAGTTTGATTTTACTCTGATTTTTAAGATATTGTCAACAAAAATAATAAAACAGAAAAACTTTATTTATAAAATGTAATTTATGTTGCCAAGCTCCAGATTCTCATTAAACTCTTTGATTAGCTCAGAAGAAATTATCCAATTAATTTTACCTTCAGGATATTTAATGAAATGCTTAGTTGAACAAGCAGATGTAACAAAACACGCATCCAAGACATTCATATAAGAAATATCAACACTCATATTCTCACAGTGATACTGTTCAATATAAGAATTAATAATTTCTATAACTTCATCAGGATTTGAAGTCTTCGGGGTAAGGGCACTTGATTTGGGTAATAGTTGTAACATGTATATTTTCCTTGATACAAGTATTAACGGACTTATTATTAATTTCTTTATAATTTTGTAATAAAATCCTCCATTTAGGGTATAATAATTTTGGACATGTTTTTAAGGAAGGGAAAGTTATGAAAAAAGAAAACGCTAAAGAAGCAGCAAAAAAAATAAAGATGCTTGTATTCGATGTAGACGGTGTTATGACTGACGGAAGTATTACGTATGACGAAAACGGTATTGAATATAAAACCTTTAACGCAAAAGATGGTCACGGAGTAATAAGAATGCGAAATTCTGGATTTATAACAGCGATAATTACTGCCAGAAACAACGGAACAGTTGAACATAGAGCAAAAAACCTCAATTTTACCGAGCTTTATCAAGGCAGAAAATACAAGCTTCCTGCGCTAGAAGAGCTTATGGAAAAATATAACCTAAAATACGAAAATATTAGTTACATGGGGGACGATCTTCCTGATATCTGTATCTTAGAAAAAGTCGGATTGGCTTGCTGCCCGGCAGATGCAGTTAAAGAAGTTAAAGAAATATGCAACTTCCATTCAACTCTTGGCGGCGGCAAAGGAGCCGTAAGAGAGCTTTGTGATTTTATACTTGATGTTCAGGGCATAAAAAAAGAATACATTGTCGCTGAAGGAGCTGCATCTTAATATTCTTAATATATCATACTAAGATAATTTACAAATAAGATTTTTTGATATATAATCGTATTTGTAAGAATTATAGGAGTGTGTTATATGATGATTCAACCTGTTAACCTGTATCAAAAACAGGGTGTTTATGCAAAAAGAAACAAGGTGGGCGTAAAGTTTTCTGCAAACGATGGCAGCCAGAATGAAAATTGCAAACAAGTAGCATTCAAGGGTGGAAAAGGCGGCGCAATAGGTATTGTTGCAGGAGCTGCGCTTGGAGCATTAGGAGCGGTTGCAATTATTGCAACTGGCGGCTTGGCTGGTGTTGTCGCAGCTGTAGGCTATGGTTCAACCGTAGCTGCCGGAGCAGCTAGCTGTACTCATCTTGGCGGTATCGCCGGCAGTATTATCGAAGACCATCTTGGTGATGACAAAAAGAAATAGGAATAAGCTCCCAGAAATGGGCTTATAAGCCCATTTCTGGTTTTGATATGTGTATAGGATAAATTAATGATTAGGCCAATATCACAAACTTTAAGTAGATATCCGAGTTTTAAAAATACAAAAAATCAACAAGAATATAACATTATCGGCCGCAAAGAGGCTTTGAATGTGAATAGCGAACTTGATTACCATCGCAAAACCGTTGAACAAAACGAAAGATTAATACATATTTCTTGTTTATTAGCTCTGACAGCGCTTTTAGGAACTTTTTTACTGAATACTAAAACCATATTAGAACTGATTAATAAAGTTAGCAAATATTTTTCAGAAAAACCCTTACTGTTTCGGTCTTTACAAAATGATTCAAAAGTCCCAGCTCTAGAAGATTGTAAAAGTATTAACAATGATTTGAAATCATTTCTTCAACGCCAGATTAATCAGCTTACCGCCGGCAAAGATATTATTTCAGAAACTGGAGAACCTAAAGCTTCTAATAGGTTGTTATTGTACGGTTCGACTGGAGTTGGGAAATCCTATTTCGCCAAAATTTTTGCAAAATCGCTCAAAGCTGATTATATGGAAGTAATGCATTCTGATTACAATTCCGTACGCCCCGGAGAAGGTGTTGATAAATTAAAAGAAATTTTTGAAAAAATACTTAAAACAGCTAAAAAAACTCCTGATAAAAAATATGTAGTTACTTTTAATGAAATAGATGCTATGGTAGCATCCGCAGATAGGGTTGTTGATAAAACAGCTGGAACACATTGGGTTAGTATACTAGAAGAACGCTCCGTCTTCTTAAACTATTTAGAACAATTAAAAGAAAAAACGCCTAATGTCACAATTATTGGAACAACCAATATTTCTCCTAAAAATAACGGTTTAGACAGAGCTGCAATGAGCCGTTTTCAAAACCTAATAGAAGTTCCTTATCCAAATAATGAATGCCTCTATGAAGCTCTTAAAATGAATTTGGAAAAGATAAAAAATAAAGAAACTTTTATATCAGAAAACGAACAACAACTAAAAAAACTGGCTGACAAAATGGCTGACAGAAATTTTTCTTTCAGAAATTTAGAATTTGTTGTTAATGAAGCCAAAAGTTACCATCTGGATGATTATATCAACAATAGTAAAAATAATAAATTTAAGTTTGAGTATTTAGAAAAAGCTGAGAAAAATTTAAAATTTTCGGATGGAGAATTGGAAAAAATAAAATGAATTCATCTCTAATACTTAATCCTTCGTTAAATTAATATCGTCTTTAAAGTCTTGCTGATTAAACTTTGCTAAATTGATAAGCCAGCCATCCGCACGAAAATGTGCATAATTATTTTTTCCACGATATTTTTCACCTTTCGGGCTTGTTCTTAACCAATTTTCCAAAATGTTTAAAGCTTTTTGTATCAATTCATAACCATATCTTTCTATTAGCGAATTGTACTGGTTTGGTGTTAAAATAACAAGCTTTGTCTCAGGAATATCAATCCTTATATTTGAGCTATATTTGGGTCGCCCGCCCTTTTTACCGTTATTTATACTTGCCATAGCTCTATCCATTATAATACTCCTCTTCTTTAGGTGCACCTATTTTTCTTACCAGCTCAATAACCGTTTCTTTCATTCTACAGCGGCTTTTTGATGGCGCAAAATAAATTTTATATAAGTTACACTTTGAACAACAGCAGCCAAGCCTATAACAATCAATTGCTGTAAGTGTCCAATTCTTAGATATTGTTTCACTACATGATACATTGTATCTATAACCCATTTTAATAAACCTCTTCCCATTATTAGAAATTTGACAGAATAGAAAATATATGCTTAAATATCAAATATAAGCTTACATTTCTATCCAATTGTAAGACAATAAAATACTTGTGTCAAGTATTATTTTACAAACAGTGGTGAAACGATGAAATTAGATGAATTAATTAATATAATATCAAAAAAAATAGGTACACCCGTGAATCAAACAATGCTTGCTGAGAGTTTTGGGGTTACCAGACAGACAATTAGCAATCGGCTTAAAAATGAAAGCGAAGTAACTGTAAGTGAATTAAAACGGGTTGAAGAATATTTTAAGATTAGCTTACTCAGCTGTAAGTCAACAGAAGATGAAAACATTGCATATATAGATTATTACACCGATGTTTTTGCAAGCTGCGGGGATGGAAGTATTGTATTTTCTAGTGAAAAAACAAAACTTCCTATTGCAATATCGATGATTAGCGGATATTCAAAAAACAAGCTTTATTCAATGATAAATGCATCCGGCAACAGTATGGCTCCTACAATTGATAATGGAGACAAGCTGCTTGTTGAACATTGGAATGGAAGTCAAATTCAAGATAATAAAATTTATGTATTTTGTTACAATAACGAATTTTTTGTAAAAAGACTTTCCAAGAATCTCGATGAAATTATAATCAAATCTGATAATCCTGAATATAGAGTTAGAACAATAGACGAAAAGAGTGCGCAGGACTTAATCTTAATCGGTAAAATTGTTGCAACAATAAAGCAGCTGGATTGACTTTATTAGGTATTTGACGTTAAATAAATCTATGAAGATTATTATTTTCGGAGCCAACGAGCTCGGGTTAATGATTGCATCCGAGTTTTATACGAATAATGATATTACTGTAATAGATGATGAAAATTACAAAATCGAAGCGTTTAACAAACTGGATGTCGGATTCATTTCAGGGAACGGTTCTAATATTGAGGTTTTAAAACAGGCTAATATTAAAAATGCTGATGTTTTTATTGCTTGTACTTCTTCCGATGAGTTAAATATAGTGGCTTGTCTTACAGCAAAACGGATAAGTAATGTTCGAACAATGTGTTTTGTAAGAAAAGAAGAATATAAATCTTCTCTGGGTATCGCAAAAGACGCTGAGTATAATTATGATTTTTACATAGATAATGTAATTTGGCCGGAAGAGCTGATGACTCAGGAAATATTCAGAATAATTACGGTTGCAAAAGCTCTTGATGTAGAAAACTTTGCAGGCGGTAAAGCAAGGCTTTTAGAATACAAGATAGCAAAGAATTCGATGCTCGTTAATAGCATGGTAAAAACCTGTAATTTTCCTAAAGACACTTTAATTGTCGGTATAACAAGAGAAGGTGAATTGTTTATCCCAGATGGTGAAACAGTTCTGCACGAAAACGACAAAGTTATATTTATGGGGCTCTCAAATTCACTTGATATACTGGCCGGCAGATTTTTCCACGAAAAAGAATTTGTAAAGACCGTTGCAATCATTGGCGGGGGAAATGTCGGGCTTAAGCTGGCAAAAAGTCTAGAGGATTTGAAGCTCAATATTAAAATAATTGAGCTTGATGAAAAAAGATGCGAAATTTTAGCTCACGAACTGGACAATGCACTAGTAATAAATGGTGACGGTACGGATATCGGGCTTTTGAACGAAGAGGAAATCGCGGAAGCAGATGTTGTTGTAAGTGTTACTAATAATGATGAAAAAAATCTGCTTTGCTCGTTATTGGTTAAACATATGGGAGCCGGAAGAGTAATTTCGAGGGTTTCTAAGAGTATAAATGCACCTCTATTTGAAAAAGTAGGAATTGACATTGCAATATCTTCAAGGACTGCGGCTCTAAATGAAATCAAAAATAGTATAGAAGAAAGCAATATTGATATTCTGGCAACAGTAGAAGAAGGTAAAGGGGAGGTTCTTGTAATTGAAATCCCTGACAAATACGAAACAAAAAAAATTATGGATTTAAAACTTCCGGCCAAAGCCATTGTTGGGGTTATTCAGAGAAGAAAAAAAATTATCATTCCAAACGGTGCAACACAAGTAATGAGCGGAGACAGTTTGATTATATTTACTACCGGCAGTAATGCGGCCTTAATACGAGATTTCTTTGAGGAGATTAGATGAGACTAACCTATTTGGCATACTCATTTAGCTTAACGATAATGTACTTTAGCCTTGTTTTATTGGTTCCTATTATTGTTGCATTATATTATCACGAGCCTTCAACAGCATTTCCTTTTTTAATAGCGGCAGCAACAGCATTCTTTGTTGCAGTTACTTTAAGAAAAGTTGTTAAGGGGTGTGAAAAAATAAAATCAATCAACGATATAAAAAAATCAGAAGGCTTGTGTGTAGTTACTTTTTCCTGGCTATTTGCGGGAATTCTTGCCGCCATACCATATTTGTTTTTCGGGTTCACGCCTATCGACGCACTTTTTGAATCAACATCTGGAATAACTACAACCGGCTCAACCATTTTAACGCATTTTGACTATCCTCACGCAGTATTTTTTTGGCGTTCTTTCACTCAATGGCTGGGAGGTATGGGAATTATTGTATTATTTATTGCTATTCTTCCACAGTTTGCAGTAGCGGGGAGGCAATTGTTTTTTGCAGAAGCCCCCGGCCCAACCGAGGATAAATTTACCCCGAGAATAAAAAGCACTGCGGCTGCTTTGTGGAAAGTATATGCAGGACTTACAATCGTAGAAATAATTATGCTTAAACATGCCGGCATGAGCGGGTTTGAAGCAGTATGCAATTCACTTGCGTCAATCTCGGGCGGGGGGCTTTCGCCTAATGCTATGAGTATAATCGGATTTTCGAATAGTGTACTTTGGGTAACTACATTTTTTATGTTTTTTGCTGGGGTAAGTTTTAATCTACAATACAGAGCTTGGACAAAATTAAACCCGCTTGTACTTTTTAAAAATGAAGAATTTAGGGTTTATTTTTGGTTCGTAATTGTTATATCTTTAATCTTAAGCGTATCGCTTCATTTTAATATGAATTTCGGAATATGGGACAGCATAACACATGCATTTTTTAATATTTCAACGCTTATCTCATCTACTGGATTCTGTAGTGATGATTTTATAAAATGGGATTATACAAGCAAACTCCTTTTATTTGCAGCAATGCTTTTCGGCAGCTGTGCGAGTTCGGCCGGCGGAGGTTTAAAGGTTATGAGATGGCTGCTTGTATTCAAAATTATGAAAGCTGAGATGGTAAAAATTTTACACCCTAAGGCTGTTTTTGATATCAAAATAAGCGATTATTCTGTTTCCAAAGATATTCTATATCAGACATTAATGTTTGTATCTTTTTATTTTGCAATAATTGCGATTTCAGCATTTTTACTTGCTATTTTTGAGAAAAACACCGTTACCGCAATAACAGGTGCTGTAAGCGCACTTGGAAACATAGGGCCCGGATTCGGAAATATCGGGCCGCTTGCAAGTTTCGAGCCATTACATTGGTTTTCTAAAGTTATATTAATTATAGATATGTTTGTAGGGCGTCTTGAACTTATTCCATTCTTAGTTCTGTTCCAAAAAGACTTGTGGATATTTAAAAATTAACAAAATTTCTACCTGCCGGACTGCTGAAATAAAGGCTTTGTACTGTTTTGTAAGCATACACCGAATTGGCAGCTTGAATTATAGTTGAAACTTTTTTCAGTCGGAGCAAAACTTTCTGCTTGTTCTCGAATATCGCTTCTGTCAATAGGGTTGAGTCTTGCCTCGGGAGAATCTGAAAATTCATTTATGTTACTTCCTGTTGGATTATAAACGGGAGTCACACGTTCTCTAAACCCGGGCAGGGAACAAACAGTCTCACCTCCTTCTATGGGACACGCTGCACGGGCTGGAATAATTACTGGATAAACAAGAGGTATGACGAATATGGATAATATTAAAAACTTTTTCATAAAAAACTCCTTTTTCTTTTTAAATAGTAATATTTTTTTCTTTTTTATCATTGGAAACATAAACTAGCCCATAAGTAGTATATTTTTATCTACTTTATTTGAAGGATGTGTTAATTATTTATATAATGATATTATAAATAAGGGATATGGAGGGATTCTCATTGTACGCATATCAGCAGCAAAAACCAGAAAGAAGATTACACGTTGTTCCAGATAGAAAACGTTCTTCTATTGTTATTAATAGACCTGTTATAAAAAAGAAAAAAAAGACAAATCCTATTGTTGAATTTTTTCGATTAATTGTTGTTTTGTCTTTCCTTGGTGCATTTATATATTACGTTTTTCCAACAAGCTTTAACAGGCTTATAGAAAATGTGTTTTTCCCAAAAAGAATTAATATGAATATTGGCGCAATGCCTAATCTTGAAATAAAAGATAATAAAATTTCCAAGATGAGAACTGTAGATTTGTATTCAATAGCAAATCCTGTTACCAATTATATAAGTAATGATATGTTTTTAAACCGTTTACTGTTAACACCGACTATACAAAAGATTCATAGTGAAGTTACAACGATGTATCATACGAACGAAATGACAGGTTTAAAAAAACAGCTTTTAGCACTTGCTGCTCAATATCCGATGATTAAGCCGGCCATTTATGTCTGGGAATATGAAAATGGGAAATATCTTGAAATCAATGCTGATAAGATTTATCCGGCAGCAAGTATAATAAAACTTCCTGTTCTTGTAAGAATGTTTAAATCTATTGAAGCAAAACAGATGACAATTTATGATGAAATGACGCTTACGGATTATTACAAATCTTCTGGTTCCGGGAATTTGCAATACGCAATGAGCGGAAGAAAGTATTCACTTGACAGCCTTGCAAAAACAATGATACAGGATTCTGACAATACCGCAACAAACATGATTATGTCAAAACTTGGCGGAATGGATGATGTGAATATAGGACTTCGTGATTGGGGTATTTCTAAAACATACGTCAGAACCTGGCTACCAGATTTAGCCGGAACAAATAAAACTACTGCAAGAGATATGGCAAAGATTTTATACAACTTAGATAATCCTGGTTTTTTGAATATAAATTCTAGAGAATACATAATAGATTACCTAAGCCATGTTAAGAACAACAGATTAATAGAAGCCGGACTTGGTGAGGGTGCAATGTTTGTTCATAAAACAGGAGATATCGGAACTATGCTTGGAGATGCAGGAATTGTATATTCACAAAATGGCAAAAAGTATATTGTAGTAATTCTTGCAAATCGGCCTCATAATGCACCTCAAGGTAAAGAATTTATTGTAAAAGCTTCAAGTCTCATATATAAGTCAGTCGTCGAATAAAAAAGTTGCATTGTGGCTTGTGACAACAGAATCGTGAGCATAAAAGCTCACGATTCTATTTAGTCATATCTTAACAGCTTTACTGATTACTCGTTTTTATCTTCTTGAGCATTTTCTATCATTTTTTCTAATTCATCCGGCATAACTGTATTTTTTGCAAGCCCTTTATTTTGCAGTCCTTTTTCCAATAATGAAACTTCCTTATTTTTTAATTCTTTATCAGCCTCTACAATATCCCGTTTGTGATATATTTCCACAAGTCTTATCGCATTTTCACTCGGAGAGCTTACTTCGTTTTGCTTGTCCTGGACTTTATAACTTGCCCAATTTTCAGGAAGTTTGTCTATTGTCGTATATTTACCGTCTGAAACTAAACGTTTATTAACTTCTTTCTCTAAAACCTTTTGTACATAATCTTTTTGACTCATAAATCTGCAAGGAATAACTATTTCTTCACCGATGACTTCTTCTGGGTCACGTTTTTCATATTTCTTGAACAAATCAGCTGCAATCTGTAAATGCCCTAATTCTATATCAAGGAATAATTCCCAAGTTTTTTTAATTCTTTCATCTACTTCGTCCTCCATACAAGTATAATAATTACAAACTTCTGTAAACTCATGAATCAGGAATTTTTCCCACATTGATTCTGTAGGATCAATCAAAGATTCATACATGGTAACGTGCTCTTCTTCAACATCTTTTATTTCAGCATACGTTTCTCTTAACACATGATCCCCATACATAAAACCGTGTTCTGCATAATAGTTATGGGTTTGCTGCTCTCCAGATAACAAAGTTAAAATATTGACCTTTGTTTGAGGATGAGCTGTATTCTTATCATAATGCTTTCTTATTCTTAATCCGTTGCAATTATGATGGTGCTGAGTCGGCCGCCCTACAATTACATCTGTCTGACCCTGAACTATATCACTTGGTTCAATACCTTCTGTCATATACGCAAATTGACTGTAGCGATAAAGATGATCAAAATCTTCTAATAACCCAAAATCAAATGTTTCTTTTACATATGCATCTGGCTCATTTTGCGCCATCCAAGCTGTTAAATCAACTGCAACTTGTTCATACCCCAATGTTGTCTCTAACACCGATTGATCAGCAGGCCCCATCCAATTGGCTGTAGTTTGCTGCGAATCCTCTATTCTGCTTATTCGTGCAATTAATTCTTTATCATTATTATCGAATATAAATCTGTTCATTTGATGTTTGAACCCCCAAGCTTCCACTTCTATCCCGTTCATAAGTATTTGTCTTGTTCTTGTATAACAATCTACTGCCGTTTTGTTATATGGCTTTCCCACTATTTTGTGCCAATTTCTAATTTGTTTTTCTAATGCAATTCCCTTTTCTTTTAATGGATTAAAACTCATTTTCCCACCTTTCTACAAGATTTAACTTGCAAAAAAATAGTAAAATAAAACTTAAAAAATTTTATCAGCCAAAATAATACTGTACAGAAGGAGAATGCAAACACTTGGAACAGCCTAGCAGTATAATTTCTTCATTACTAGTTTTACGGTTTTTAAAATATTATCCTAGCAAAATTAGTTTTTTCAGGTTTTAAAACAAAAAAAAGGAGAAAATATATGATAACCCCGCCTAATTTCAAAACAGACTACAAACTCTACCAACAACTACTCAAAACAAACGGTAAAAGAATTAGTGCTGAAATAAATAAAAAAGTTGCGCTCATACCGACATAAAAAAAACTCTGCCGCCAAAATGGAGTTCAAAAAGAATTAAATAATAGCATTAATACCGCTGATTACATTCAAGCTGTATATTTAATGATGAAAAATAAAGGATACGAAATTCCAAATTTTTGTATAAACGAATTTGAGCTGCCCAGAAAACGTAACCTTGCAGGATTTCAAACCGGCAATTGGAATATATTTGGGCCTGGCAGACTGGAAGTTACTTCGCCAAATTTGGTAATTCATGAAGCCGGACACTATCTCCATAAAAAAAATCTTCCTTATAACCAGATATTATATTCAATACTAAATTGCTTTAGAGGGGTTTTACGACCTCCATTAAACAAAAAAGAAAAGAAAATTTTGACAGAGGATTTTAAACGAGCCTATCAAGAAGGATATTTTAAGAATATGGAAATGGATAAATGTTTAGAAAAGGGTTATATAGACAAAGCAACTCTCGATAAATTTTATAAAACGCCGGAAAAATTTTTAGTAAAAAATGCATTTTCGACAGCTGAAGAATTCATAGCAGAATATTTTACTCTAGCAGCGCAAGGGTTTAAGTTCTCGCCGGAAATAACAAAACGCTACCAAGCATTCCACGGACCAAAAATTAAAGAAATTATAACCAAAGATGATATAAACAACCTTATACAATATCGTAAGGAATTGGAAAAAAGAACCGTATTATTAGCTTAAAAATTGTATTCTGAATAGCATTTAAGTAGGCTGGGGTAAATCTTGGATTTACCCCAGCAAAAACTTATATTTTATTACATTTAAATATTTTTGTCAGGCATTGCCTGAACTGAATTTGGCAGCAGCTTAATTTTGATTTATTTCAGTCTAATTGAAAAAATGTACTATTTAGTTTAGTATTGAGTAAAAGAGAACACTTTTAAAAGCTATGAAATTAGAACACGCCTCGTTTTTTGACAGTTTTGTCAGAAATATAAAAAAACAAAAAAGTTTTACCATCACCGGCTTAACTACATTTAGCCGTCTTTTGCTGCTTGATTATATTTATAAGCTTTCGGGGAAAAAAGTTCTGTTTGTTACTTCTTCCGAGCAGTCGGCTCTAAAGTATTCTGCTGATTTAGAGCGGATTTTTAATTTAGGAGCGAGTACTATTCCTTACCAGAATATATCGCCTTATGAAACTGTTGCAGGAAGTTTGTATGATTATGAAAAACAGATAAATGTGCTTCTTCAGGAGCCTGAAATAGTTATTGCGCCGGTTAAAGTTCTTTTAGAAAAATTCCCGCGCAGAAAATTTTTTAAAGAAAACTCTTTCACTTTAAAAATCGGGGATGAAATCTCGCAGAAAAATCTTCTTGAAAAGCTAATAAAGCTCGGATACAAGCGCTCTACAATGGTTTCTGATATTGGAGAATTCAGTATCAGAGGTGATATAGCGGATATTTTTTCTCTGGATGAAAACCCTGTAAGAATTGAGTTTTGGGGTGATGAAATTGTTGATATAAGATTTTTTAATAACGAAACCCAAAAATCTATCGAAAAAATTAAGGAAGTAAATATAAAACCTCTGTATAAGTTTGTTTTAGAAGATAAACTTCCAGTAGAGCTGCCTGAGGAACTTAAAGAGCAGATTGGAAATGAAGGTTATTTTGAAGGGGCAAATGTTTACGGCTCTTATTTCAATCAGGATTTAGCAAATATTCTGGATTATTTTAATGAATATATTCTGGTAATAGATGAGTTTGCGGAAGTTTCGGCTAAATTTAGCCAAATCGACGAGAATTATATAAATTCTTATAATGAAGCATTGAAAACAAATCATATTTATCCGCTTAAAGAAATAAACCATTTTACGCTTGAAGAAGTCAGGCAGAAAATGGCCGGCTTGCAAAAGATTTCGTTGAATAATTTCCTTTCGGATGAGAGTAACGAAGTTATTGATATTGATTCAAGGAATGTTCAGATTTTTGACGCTGATATGGATAAGCTTGCAGCATTCCTTGAGGAGCATAAGGGATGGCAGATTACTATCGCTACTGATTTTCAGGAAAGAGTTAAGGAAGTTTTATCCGAATACGGAATTTTTGATATAAATTATATTAGAAATATAACTTCCCAGGGGACAGAATTAAGAGACGGGAAAATCCTTATCTTAACAGATAGAGAGCTTTTTAATAAAAGACAGAAAGAAATCCCTTCTAACAGAAAGCGGCATTACAAGGAAAAGGCCGAGTATATTGAAAATATTAATGATATTAAAGCAGGAGAGTATGTAGTTCATTCAATTCACGGGGTCGGTATTTATCAGGGGCTTACAAAACAAGAGTTTGACGGCCAGTTGAAAGATTATTTAACAATAGAATATGCAAACAAAGATAAATTGCATATTCCGGCGGAGCAAATTAATATGCTTTGCCGTTACAGAGGCTCCGGTCAGGTTAAGCCAAAGCTTTCCAGAATGGG
>CALUSJ010000098.1 GCA_944323405.1 Candidatus Gastranaerophilales bacterium | reverse complement strand
ATTTCTCCCATTATAAAGTCCTGTTTTATTTTTAACTGTTGCAAGAAGCTGCTCTTTAACTTCTTCTGATACTTCATAACAGCATAATGAAATTGCGGGGCCAATAAGTGCAATAATATCTTGAGGTACAGAATTCATCTTCTGTATTGTTTTAACCCCTATTTGTTTTGCCGTTCCTCTCCATCCAGCATGAGAAACTGCTGCTATTTTTTGTTTTTTGTCATAAAAAATTAAAGGCGTGCAATCAGCAAAGCGGAGGTAAATTAAATCTCCTTGAGTTTTAACAATAAGAGCATCGCAATCAGGATACTTGTTTCTCTCATCAACAAATTCAATATTATCACTATGTGTCTGCTCCGGCATAATTATGCGTTTAGGATTAAATATATCAAAATTTATACCGCCTCTTGTTGTAAAAAAAGCCGTTATATCTTTTAAATAGTCACTTTTTAAAATTTTATAACCATTAAATTCTTCAAAATAAAACATCTAATCTTCCTTTGTTTATCTAATTCTGCACGAATAAAATACAGCTGTCAATAATAAAAAGTCCAACTTAGCATTTATGTGGTATAATCAGCTTATGAAAAATAAGATTTTGATTATTGGAAATGGTGCCAAAGAATATGCACTTGCAAAAAAATTGTATGAAACAAATAATGAAATATTCATAACACCATCAAGTGATAGTTTGAAAGAATTTGCACACTGTTTAGATATAAGAGAAGACAATATTCAAGAACTCTTGGATTTTGCTCTTGAGCAAGACATTGATTTGACGATTCCGATTTCGGAAACTTCGATTAATTCTGACATTGTATCTTTATTTTCCAAAAATAATCTGGCTGTATTTGCACCCAGCAAAGATTCTGTTAAGCTGATATTTGATAAAGCATTAGCAAAGAAAATTCTATATAAACTCAGAATTCCAACCCCTAAATTTGGAATTTTCGAAAAACAGAATATGGCCTATGATTATATTAAGAATCTTTCAACTCCTTTTGTTTTAAAAACCAATGATTCAAAAAGCGCTGCGATATTTACATCTTATCAAACAGCAAAAAAAACAATAGATTTAAATTCTTTTGAAAAAGGTAAAAAAATAATTATAGAAGACTATATATACGGCACTCCGTTTTCGTTTTATACAATAACTGACGGATACAAAGCCCTGCCCATAGGTTCTTCCATAACATACAAGCATTCTCTTGAAGGAGACGGGGGACAATTAACCAGCGGCATGGGTGCTTGCGCTCCAAACTATAAGCTTTCAATAGATCAGGTGTATTATCTTATGGATAATGTAATTTATCCAACCCTAGATTATTTTGAAATAGAAGGGAATCCCTATCTTGGAATCTTAGGAGTTAATGGAATTCTTACAGACGACGGCAGAATATTTATTCTGGGATGGCATTCCTTTATGCAGGATTGCGATGCCGCAGCTGTATTAGAAGTTCTCGGCGAAGATCTGCCAAAGCTTTTCAAATCTTGTATTATAGGCTCTTTTAGTGATGAAATTGATTCTATCTGTTTTAATAAACAATATTCATCTTCTCTAGTTTTGACCTGTAAAAACAAAATAAATACAGAAAATTCTATTCAAGGGCTCGATAATCTCGAAAGTGATACGGTTCTATCATTCTATCCGACAGTAAGAAAGAATAAATATTTGGAATATGAGGCTGACTATGGCCCGGCATTAGTTTTAACAGCTTCTGCTGCCACAACTTCTAGGGCTGTCAACAAAATGTATGATGAAGCCACAAGTATTGATTTTAAAGGTTTATACTACAGAAAAGATATTTGTAGTTTTAAATATTAGTACAATTCATTAAAAACTTCGTTACAAAACTTAATATTTTGAATAAAAAAGGCAATTTTTTATTATCTAAATACTTTATATATATATAAGACATTAAAAAGTATACAGAGGATAAAAAGGAGTACATTATGGCAAGAGTATTGATTTCAATGCCGGAAAGTTTTCTAGGCAAAATTGACCAAGTAGCAGAAAATGAAAGCAGATCACGTTCAGAACTTATTCGTGAAGCATTAAGAAGCTACATTACAAGATCTCAGGTTAGACAGAATACTCTGGCAGATAAAAATGCTAGAATTTTGGAGGCGCTACTGGACTAGGTGGCGGGTAAATACTAAACTGTTTACTCGAGGGGATTGAATAGACACGAGAAAAAAACAATAAGGAAAAACGAGGAATTTGAGACGAGAACGAACTCAAAAAAAGAGAAAAACAACCATAGGAATTCTGTATAAGAATTCCTTTTCTTTTATTTTAGCTATAAAATTTGAGTGTATTAGAAAACCGCATTAAAAAAATAGTTAAACCAATAATTGCCGGAATTATTAAAAAACACCAGCCAATAGCGGGCTCATACCCGTCAAGAGTCTCACCGTGTGCATCTTCATACTCTCCTGAGACAAATTTTATATAATCATAGAGTATTCCAAACCCGAAAAGGCCGCCTGTCAGGAGATACAACAAACCGATACCGGCATATCCTGTATAAAATCTATGTAAACCAAGGCCGCCGCCAAAAATTAATAAAAGACCCGTAAAAACATAAGAATGCATAAAACTTCCTTTCTTCTTAATTGAGCTTATTTTAACAAAGAAAATTCTACTTTACAACCTCTAAAGTCTCATAGTCATTGAGATAAGGCATATGCTCTTCTGTGATAAGCTCTCCGGGAAGTAAAATCGAAATACCGGGAGGGCATTCAGCTACAACTTCGGCAGAAATTCTACCAATGGAATCCATTTTTGAAATTCGTTCTTTTTCGGCATAAAAAGCTTCTCGAAGGCTCATTTTTATTTGAGGTTCAAGCATTGGCATATGTTTTCTATTTTCAAGATAATATATATCCTGATAATGAGTAGATGCTATTTTTTCCAAAGAATCAGCAAGATATTTAAAATCAGAATGCTTGTTCCCAATATTGCATAGAATAAGAACCCCAATATCAGAAGCCGATTCTACTTCAATCCCGAAATCAATTTCCAAAATCGATTCAAGTCTTTTTCCAGACAAGCCGTCAACTTTAATAAAAACCTTCGTCACATCAGTTTTATATCCAAAATCGCCTTTTAGCTGGTGTAATCCAGGTATGTTGTCGAGTCTTGTTCTCAAATACTTTGCATTCTTAACAGCATTTTCAAGCTGTTTTTGCCCTCTTTTGGATTGTAGATTAGCTCTTGCAGCATCTAAACTTGCAAGAAGCATCAAAGAAGGACTGGTTGTATGCAGTAGTTTTAATGCTTTTTCTACGGCAACTTCATCTATAATCGAATCTTTTGCAATATGCAGCATTGAACTCTGGCTCATGCTTCCGCCTGTTTTGTGAAGAGAATGAACAACGGCATCTGCACCGAGTTTTAATGCTGTTTCAGGCAAATGTTTATTGAAATTCCATAAACAGCCGTGTGCTTCATCTACAATTAGAGGAATATTATATTTTTTGCACACAATACTTATAGACTTTATATCGGATACAACCCCTTCATAAGTTGGGTTTGTAATCCAAACCATTGAAACATCCTTATTGTTCTGAATAAGTTCTTCAATTTTATTGGCATCTATATTTCCCCAAACAGACCAATCTTCTATTCTGTTAGGGCAAACCCATATAGGTTCAGCGCCTGAAATCATTAGTCCAGTTAATATTGAGCGGTGGCAGTTTCGGTTAACAATGATTTTTTGACCTTGTTTTGTTAACGCCATAGCAAGCGCAAGATTACCGGCAGTTGAACCGTTTAATAAAAAGAAGGTTTTCTTTGCACCAAAAGCTTCTGCAGCAAGCTCCTGTGCTTCTTTTATAGGGCCTGTTGCAGGGTGAAGAGTTCCTAAATTATCAAACTCATCCGTCGTATCTATATTTAAAGCTTTTTCACCGATAAGCTTTTTGAAATCTTTGTATATTCCCTTTCCTTTTGTATGTCCGGGGATGTGAAATTGATAAGTCGGATTTTCATAAGCTTTTCTCAAAGCCTCCACTATTGGAGCCTTTACTTTTTGAGCTTCTTTTATTTGTTGATTAATTTGTATGTTTAGTTCTTTTACCACAATTATTCTTCCATTTTATTTAATATAAATAATACATGAAAAAAATAAAATTTGCTACTTGAATACTAAACTTTTACAAACTTAAATAATATTCTTTAAGCAGCTTAGCATCGTCTTCAATATTTGGGCTCTCGCAAACGACAGCACCCTTTACATCAAATTTTTTAAAAGCTTTCAATAAGTCTTTATAATTAAAATCTGACTCTTCGAGATTCAAATGTTTTTTCTCGCCCTTCGGCCCATATTCAATACCAGCAATATGTGCATGAAAGTTATCCAAAGCTGTTTGTCCAAGTTCATTTCCTATTTTTTCAAAAATAGTACAAAATTCGTCGTACGTATTCAAAATTCCGTTATATCTGGCATGCAGGTGTGAAAAATCTACACAAGGCAGAACGGTTTCAAATTCTTTAGAGAGCCTGATTATTTCATCTAAATCCCCCCATTGAGTACCTTTACCTGTTGTTTCAGGGCGTATCCAAATTTTATTATTGGATTTAGCAAGGTTCTCAGTGATAATTTTTGTTTGCGCTTCAACTTGTTTGAAAACAATTTCTTTATCCATATCAAGATAATATGCAGCATGAAAAGTTATGCTGTATCCTCCAAGCTCGTTTGCAGTTTGCGCAGTTTCTATGATTCTCTGTGCGCTTGCTTCAATTTTCTCAGGCTCCCTCGCATTAAGATTTACATAAAAAGGAGCATGTGCTGTAATTACTTTTCCAGAATTCATTACCGCATCACGGCTCTTGTCGCTAATCCTTACACCTCTGACAAATTCCAGCTCAAGCCCGTCTAATCCCATATCGTTAAGGATTTCAAATCCCACTCCATAACCTTTATTCCCCGCTCTCAGCGGTACACCTGCTGTTAAAAAATTTAATTTATCCATTTTAACCTATTCCCATCAGTAGTTTGATATTCGAAGGAAAATTTATTGTTTTTATCTAAATTCTTCCCCTATCTTAGGATTAACAATCCTTATAAAATCTTTACTATCACCCATAAAGAAACTTCCAAATTGCATAACTGTCGGAACAACAAGCCCTTTAGAAGTCGCTATAAAAAATTTATCGTCCTCAATTTTTGCAACAGTTCCAGCAGGATGAGGAATACAAAATGCATCAGATGCAACTTCTACTTTCATAATCTTCATCATATTGCCTCTAAATGTTGTACTTGCAAGAATAAAAGGATTCAAGGCCCGAACAAAACGCTCAATTTCTTCAGCGGTTTTATTGTAATTTATAAATAGTTCTTTTTCACTCAAACCTTTACCAGAAACGAATGTGCCGGATGGCTGCTTAATTCTGGGCAGCGGCTGATTTTCATATGCAATAAGAACTTGGAGCAAAAGCTCAATACCTATTACATTCAATTCATTGAAAATGGTGCCCATTGTAGCTTTCGAATGTATATGGTATGGTTTTTGAGCAATAATATCGCCGGTATCAAAGTTTTCATCCATAAAATGAATAGTAACACCCGTTTCGGTTTCTCCATTCATAATAACTCTTGAATAAGGATTGCCGCCTCTGTATTTAGGCAGCATTGAAGGATGTACATTCAAAAACCCATCTTTTACTGAATCTAAAAGAATTTTTGGGATTTTATAATTAAAAGAGCAAACAACAGCTGCGTCTATCTCCAGACTGCGTATTGTTTCAATAAGCTGCGGCTCATCAAGCTCATCATAATCAATATAATTTAATCTTCTTGATAGTACAAATTTTTTAAAATCATAAAACATGTTATGGTCTTTTTTGGGGCCCATAACTCCTACAATATTAACCCCTGCCATCAATAGTCCATCTAACCCGATATAAGCCATATCTGGGATTCCAACAAACAGTATTCTTTTTTTGAACAGGGTTTTATTAAACATTAACCTTAACCTTAATAATTTCTTCTAGAATTTTAGAGCAATCACTTACCATGTTCGCACAGTGCGCTTTTCTTTCAGCAGAAGCCATATCCATACCAGCAGTGAGAACTCTACAACAGGTAGCTCTGTGGTTCTTTTTAAACTCATCAATAAATTGTTTTGCTAAAGCTCTTGCAAGATACTCATTTCCGTTTTTATTTTCTTTACCGTACAGCCAGCCGATAACTATTTGTGAAGCAGCAATAGCTCCGCATAAGCATCCAGAACCCATTCCGCCTGAGAATGCTGTAGCTACAGGCAATAAATCTTTTGGAACGATTCCTTTTTCGACTGCATCCATAATTACACTCTCTGCACACGAATAGCCGTTATTAAAATATTCTACCGAATTCATATTCCATTAATCCTCTTTTGTTTATTATATTACCATTAAATAATCATTTTAACCAGAGGGAAAATTATTGGGCTAGAGTTTTTAATAAAACTTATAATTGATTTTGGCGTTTGCTTAAAATATAATTCTTAAGTATAGAGAGTATAAAACAAATGAAAATAGCCAATCAGAATAATAATCAACAGGAAGAATATAGAGAGTTCCTAAAAAATATACGGGAGGAAAAAGAAGAAACATCAAATTTTGCAAAGTTACTCTTCACGATAGTTTTAGCAATACTCTGTGCCGTAATAGTTTGTGTAACCGTAGTAGAAAATAATTTTTTCTTAAACAATTTGGGCACAGAACAATCTGAAGATACAAATAGCTATTTTTCCAAACAGCAGCGAAATAACTTTGAAGTTCCGTTTTCTCCTCGTCGTCAGAACATTTTACTTCTTGGAGTGGATTCAAACGGCAATGGTACTAATATTTGGGAAGGGACACGTTCTGATACGATTATTATTGTAAATATTGATCCAAAGACAAAATCAATAAATGCGATATCTATCCCGCGTGACAGTAAAGTATATCTGCCAGATAACCATGGAATACAAAAAATCAATTCAGCGCATGCATTAGGCGGTATTGATTTAGTAAAGAAAACTCTCAGAGAGACTTTCGGGATAAAAATAGATAAATATTTAATTGTTCACGATGAAGCTGTGGAAAAAATAGTTGATGCTCTCGGGGGGATTCCTATTTATGTAGAAAAGCCAATGCGGTACCACGATTATGCCGGCAAGCTTCATATTGATTTGCAGAAAGGTAACACTGTTTTGAATGGCAAACAAGCCGTCGGATATTTAAGATATCGTAAAGACGGACTTGGTGATATCGGCAGAACTCAACGGCAGCAGTGGTTTATGCGAAGCTTATTTGAAAAACTTCATTCCCCGCAGGTTATTACAAAAATTCCTGAGGTTTTAAATATATGCAACACTTATGTAAAAACAGATATGAGTTTTTATGAATTATCGCAGTATGCTGCATTTGCAAGAAGTGTTGATGAAAACAAAATCGAAATTGCAACACTTCCAGGAGCACCAAATCAAAGGGGGTATATAAGTTATTGGATTTTGGATCCTCAAAAAACACAAGATGTCATAAATAGAATGATTTATCGTGATAAACCTTCTTTGGATGGTACAAAATTTAAGGGCGGAATTATGTATTCTCCTCGCAAAGAAGAAGAAGCACAGGCAATGAAGGAGAAACTCAATGAACTTGGGTTTGAAGTTAATATGCTAAAGATTACACATCTTTCTCATACGAGATTTGTTGCTAATAAAAATGAGGTTTCGGTAGATTTCTTTAATTGGCTCCAGAAAAAAATGCCAGAATTGGATAATATGCAGTTTATCTATGACCCAACAGAAACTTTTTCTGTTGGCAGTGATTTTACTGTTATACTTGCAGAAGGTTAGTAAGAATATAGGAGAGTGCTATGTTAGATTTAATCAAATCAAGAAAAAGTGTAAGAAAATATGCGTCAAAGCATATTCCAGACGAAGATTTAAGGAAAATATTAGAAGCCGGCAGACTGGCACCCTCTTGGATGAATGTGCAATCTTGGAAGTTTATTCTTATTAAATCTCAGGAAAACAAAGATTTGTTATCAGAGCTTTCTGTTGGTCAAAGCCACGTAAAAAATGCAGATGCTTTAATTGTATGTGTTGCTGATACTAGTGCTTGGGAAGAAGCAAAAATTACACATATTTCCAAACCGGCGCTCAATCCGGCATTACAAGGCGAAAACGGCTTGCTCATAAGAACAATGGAGCAGCTGGTTTATCCCATCTCCTATATGATGCTTGAAGCGGAATCTCTTGGTGTTAAATCTTGTATAATAGGAGCATTAGGAAACGAAATTACACAGGTTCTGCCGGAAGTTTATGCAAAAGTAAAAGAAAAATTAGGATTAAATAAAAATCAGATTCTTTCAACAATAATTACATTAGGATACGAAGCAGAGCATACAGAAACTTCTAAAATCCGCAAAGATTTTAACTCTGTTGTTTCACTTGAAAAACTTGGAAACAATTTCTAAAACCAATAAAAAGTTTTTTAGTTAATATCTGGTTCACCGTTCATAAGTTTCAGAATCTCGACAACTTTTGGCATTTGACAATCAAAAGAATAATGAGCTTTTCTTATTGAACATTCTTCGCAATGTCCATTAAGCTTGTAGCATTCAATTGCTTGTTCTGTCCAATTTTTAGTAATAGAACAAGATAATTCTGTACTTGGCGGTTCAATTATTTGATTTAGCATTTGTACACTCTCCCTCTTTTTATATACTAATTTATGATGTTAAATATGGCATCATCTAAATATAGGAAATTATTTTGTGATTGGATTTTCAAGAAACAATAAATTAATATAATTTTTTACATTAATAATTTTATTTTTTTTATTGGAAGAGTTTATATCTATGTTATCAAGTTTACCAAGAACTTCAGAAGCGTCTTGATTTATCTTACATTTTTTTAATGCGATTTCCCAGTTTTTATAATCCCACTTAGAGTTTGCAGACAAAAGGTCTGCTTTAGTTGAGGCAAGTACAACTTTTTTAAATATTTTTCTAACTAGAGGAATTCTATAATCAGCAGAAGGGGCTTCCATATCTTTAGTTGCACGATTTATGAAAACTTCAAGTAACTTAGCCGTTGTGTTTGAATATGACCTGTCGCAAAAGGTATCAATTTCATCAACCAAATACAAATTTCCTCTTTTCATCACTATGTTGTTGGGATTTAAAGAGTCGAAAGTACAAAAACGATGAGGGCCAAGATTAATTTCATTTAATTTATTGATATCTTCTGCTAAATTATCATAATTTGCTTGCGGTATATGTGCAAATCTTGGCAGGTACTTGTCCAAATAATACTTTTCAATTTGAGATTTAGTAAAAATTTTTGTTAAATGCTCAGGAATTCCGGCTGGCTTATGGTATCCAAGATTTCGCAGAATTTGAAAATCCCCGAATTCCAAAATTGCTTCTCCAAAATAATATTTTAATTTTGAAAAAATCCTTTGGCTGATAGTTATATTTTGCGGCAGAGTTTTCTGCTGAAAATTCTTTGATTTAGGTACACGCAATGCATATTTCCTTGTTATAGAATAAACTGTATTATGCGTGCCTTCTTCTATATATTTTTTAGGAGTAATAATGCTTTGCAATCCGTCTTTTAAAGACTCTGATAATTTTTTATTAAGATAAATATCATCAGGTTTTCGCAAAATATTATCTATTTGGTTTTGAATTTGTCTTGAATAACCTTGAAAACTCAATGAGTTATAATTTGGTAAAGATGTTATATTCATACAATATGAAAACTGCTGAAAAATTTTTTTGCTCTACAGAAAAAAGTTAATTGTGATTCCTGATACAATACTAATTAATAATAAAATAACAATAACCTTTAGCGTATCTTTAAAATCATTGTTTTTCAAAAGTACTAAAAGCCCCAATCCGGCATTTGCAAGAAGTCCCGCCATTAAGCCTCCAAAAGTAATCGTCCCCTTAATAAGCATAAGTGTGAGACCGATGGATATTGCACAATTTGGAATAAGCCCTATAAAAGCAGCAATTACAGGCTCTATAATTTTTCCTCCTGAGACAAGTTCAGTAATTTCAACATGAGTAAGCCAATAGTTTAAAATAAGCGTAATTATTAAAACAAACACAAACACATTCATAGTATGCATAAGCGGATGTATAAATATTTCACGTCTATTTCCATGATTAATACTATGTTTACAGCATCCTTCCTCAATGATTTCTTCACTTTCTTCGGCTGGACTATTTTGTAATTTTGCAGTATAAACCAAATCGATAAAATATCCCATTAAAATCCCAATGAAAAGTTTAATTCCTACTATTGGGATTATTAAATAGGCCTTTGTTGGAGTTGCAAGCAATATCGGGATAGTTTCGTCAGAAGTTGCAAGATAAACTGCTATCAAGCATCCAAGGGTAATAATTCTCTTTGAATACAAACTGCTTGCTATTACAGAAAATCCGCATTGAGGAAAGATTGCCGCTAATGCTCCTACTAAAACACCATATTTTCCTGTTTTTTTTAAAAGCCCATTTATCTTATCAGCATAATAATATTCAATAATTTCAATTAACAAGAATATTATAAACAAAAACGGCAATAAATGGATGCTATCACATAACGCATCAATTATCCAATCTGCAAAAGGCAGTTTTTCTATCAATTTATCAAATGGTGTAAAAAGCCCTTCATAAAGCCCATTAATTTTTTCAAGAAAAGATATTAACATATACAGATATTAAACATCAATGACAATTAATCTGCAAGAGTTTTACTATTTTTATAACCAGATGTACTATTCAACAAACCTTTTATATATTATAATGAATATAATCTGCACACATTTATAGAAGGAGTTTAGATATGCCATCAATAGAAATTAATAAGGAAAAGTGTATAAGATGCGGCTTATGTATTAGTGATTGTCTAACCTCTTGTATAGGTTTTGACAATGAGAATTTCCCTGAGATGAAAGACGAGAATCATTGTATTTCATGCCAGCACTGTATGACTATTTGTCCAACAGGAGCGCTGTCGTTTAATCAAAAAAATCCTGAAGATTCGGAGCCTGTAAATTACTATGATATTTTAAGTCTTATTAAATCCAGAAGGAGCATAAGACAATATAAAGAAGAAGAAATCTCAGAAGAAATGTTTGGCAAGCTTGAAGCAATGTTACCATTCATACCAACTGGCTGCAACTCTCATTCTTTACATTTTACAATTGTGAAAACAAAATCAGCAATGGATATAATAAGAAATAAAGTTAATGAGCTGTTATTAAAAACCCTTTCATATAAAGCTTTATCTCCGATTGTTGACAAATTTTCTAAATACAAAGAAGCTTTTGAAAAAGGCGAAGATGTTATTTTTCGAGGAGCTCCGCACATGGTGGTTGTATCATCTTCTATAAAAGCACCTTGTGCTTTAGAAGATCCGATTATTGCTCTTAGTTATCTAGAACTTTATGCACAACACCTTGGTTTGGGAACTTGCTGGTGCGGCTTTGCAGAAATGTGTTTAAAGTTTTTCCCTGAATTAAGTGAAATGCTAGAAATACCTTCTGGATATAAACCTGTGTATGTAATGCTTTTAGGGGTTCCAGCTGTAAAATATCAAAGAACACCTCAGCCGGAACCGTTTAAAATTACTGAGATAAAAGAAATTCGAGAGACACATTCTTGTTTTTTCTGCAAGGCCAAGAGACTGTTTACAAATTGGATAAGGTAGTTTTATAAACACTTTTGTATTTTAAACTTAATATTTTTGTTATAAAATATAGCCAAGGAGTGTGAAAAATGACGGCATCAGTTCAACAATCACAGATGGAAAAAGACAGAATCTGCGCTGTAAATACAATTGATTCAGAAATTGATACAATAAATCGGCTAAAAAAATCTTTAACGCCAGAAAGTCTTACCAAGGCTCTTGACTATATGCAAAATTCAAAAGGGCGGATAATAATCACAGGAATGGGAAAATCCGGGCATATAGGAAAAAAAATAGCTGCTTCTTTGGCTTCAACCGGCACTCCTTCGTTTTTTGTTCATCCGGCAGAAGCAAGCCACGGTGATTTAGGCATGATAACAGAAGAAGATGTGGTGATTGCGATTTCTAACAGTGGTGAATCCAGAGAACTCGTTGATATATTGAACTATTGCAAAAGATTTGGGATAAAACTTATTGCGATTACAAAAAATTCTCAGAGTTCACTTGGAAAAGCCAGTGATGTAGTTCTTGAACTCCCAAATAACGGAGAAGCCTGCCCGCTCGGACTTGCACCTACAAATTCTACAACCGCAACATTGGTTCTGGGCGATATTTTAACGGTAGGAATGATAGAAAGAAACGGTTTCTCTAAAGAAGACTTTAACGCACGGCATCCTGGCGGAAAATTGGGCTCTATCCTTAAAAGAGTTTCTGACTTGATGCATACAGGGCAAGAAATGCCAATTTTGGATGAAAATTCTAACATGCAGGCTGTGCTTTTAGAAATGACTTCAAAAAGACTGGGATGTGTTGGTTTTATAAACCAAGATGGCGAATTAACAGGCATACTAACCGACGGAGATTTAAGAAGGTGCTTGTCTTCTAAAATTCTGGAAGAAAAAGCAATGGATTTAATGACAAGAAATCCAAAAACAATTTCTCCAGATGCAATGACAGCAGAAGCATTAAGATTAATGCACGATAAAAAAATTACAAATTTGTTTGTTGTTGAAAATAAAAAACCAGTCGGAGTAATACATATTCACGATTTGTTAAATAACGGAGTTGCCTAAAATATGAGACTTGAGACTCAAAAGAAGTTTGCAGCCGGACTTTCGATTAGTTCGAATACTTTAATTATCATAACCAAAATAATCGCCGGCGTGATATCTGGCAGTATAAGTATTATCTCTGAAGCGATTCACTCTTTTTCAGATTTTTTAGCTTCGATTTTAACTTTCTTTGCAGTAACCCGCTCTGCTGAACCGGCAGACAAAGAACATCCATTTGGACACGGGAAATATGAAGATATGTCAGGTTTTATTGAAGGCGGTTTAATTATTTTTGCCGGACTTTTTATTATATATGAATCAGCTAAAAAACTTATTACCGGCTATACAATGGAAGCAGAATCTGTGCTGGGGATTTACGTTATGGGATTTGCTGTTCTTGCAAATTTTCTAGTAAGCAGATATTTGTTTTATGTCGCAAAAAAATCAGATTCTGTTTCACTGTTAGCAGATGCAGAGCATTTACAGACAGATATTTTTTCTTCACTGGGGGTTTTATTGGGATTAATCCTTATCAAACTTACAGGCCTAACCCTGCTTGACCCGATAATTGCGATTGTTGTAGCTGTTATTATATTAAAAACTGGTTATATGATATCAAAAGAGACGCTCAATAACCTTCTTGACGGATCTATTCCAGCTTGTGATATAGAAAAAATCGAAGTTATCCTTAAAAATAACTGTGTAATAAAAGGATACAAAAATATAAAGGGGCGCAAAGCCGGGCAGTATAAAGAAATTGAACTAACACTTTTATTTAACCCAGATATGAAAATAAGCTGCTGCCATAATATTTGTGATATTATAGAAGCCGAAATCAAAAATACTTTTGGAAATGCTAATATAATAATTCACGCAGAACCCTATAAATAACAAAACTCAATAAATGCTATTGTCAAAAAATTATTGAACAAAAATTAGCCGGGCACACGCAATACGTGCCCGGCTAAAAAATGAATCTCTATCATATTAAATTGATTTTGTCGAATAAATACTTAAAATCTACAACATTATCTATCGCATCTTTCCTATATTCATCCAGAAGAGAATATACTTCTTCCACTGTTTTTTTATCAAACTTCGCAATATTCTCAATGTTCTCGGACCAATATTTACTCCATGGGTTGTAACTTTTTTGGATAGAAAGTTGTTGTATATCATGTCCATTAATCTGTACTGGATACGCTAGAATACCATCAGCGCCAGAAACTCTTGCATAACCCATTATTTCATATGCTTGCTCATAATCGGTAATAACATCTCGTTTTAAAGAATTTAATCCATCAAAATAAGTTTGAATAGCAGCAGCTTCTTCTTTAGCTTTTTTTGCTTTGAGATAGTTTGTTTCAGCCCCATCAGGGAATTTGTTGTAATTATCCATTCCATATGCAGAGTGTTTAATATATTGACTTTCCCTAGGCCACTTAAGCATATCTCTTATACCACTGCTTAGCGGAACTCCATCATAAACCCGATCTTGAGTTGCACTAACTTTATTATTTAAATAAGGACGAAGAGTCTGAAAATTTTCATGCTCTAATCTCTTATGTTCCAAAATTCCTTGCGGTGTGTATTCTTTATCTAATACATAACTATACCCGATTGTATCACCAATTTTGTTACTATACTCTGATTCTTTACAATTAACTGTCACTTTATCACCATCAAAAACACTCCCCCCTTTCTCTCTGGTAATATGTTTCGTTCGGTTAATTTGCAGCTCATCAGGGCCTAAAATAGTTAATTTGCGGGTACCGTCTGGATTTTTTACTAAATGTGCAACGACTTCCCCTCCATCATGCGTAAAATTTCTTGTCATTTTAACAACACCTGTAGAAGAATCTGTTGAACTTCTTGTTAGGTGCTGAACAACCGGCTTTGCTTCTTTTACTCCTTTTTTAAATAACATTCCTGCGATTTTTGTAATAAACATTAAATATTCCTCCTTTTCCCATTGATATTTTGTTTAATCCCTCGATTTGCTTAAAACAGCTATTTGTAACCAATTTTGTGCTTATTTTATACTCTAATGTAACTCAATGCGTATTGTGTTACATTAAATGTAACTTAATTTAGAAGCTCCCTCCCTTGTCAGGGAGGGCTGGGGTGGGTGTTAATAGAAGGGTTTAGGAGTTTAGAGGTTTAGAAGTTTAGGAGAAGTTAAAATTTAATGGATATTTTTACATTCCGTTTTTTCATCGCATCTATAATTTTCAACTCAGTCTTCAATGCTGCTATAGAATAGGGACTATAACGCTTGCTATAAGTGAATGTTAGCCACTTTCATTATTGCAAGGGATGGTTAGAGTTATGGTTAAAATGTTACAATTTCTTAACAAAAGAAAGATAAAAAGCAATTTTTTTCACGCAAAATACTTTTTATTAATGTAACACAATACACATTGTGTTACATTAGAGTTGGAATTTTACCTTTAAGCGGTTGTAGAAAGAGAAATACAGACACTACAGATAGGATGTGGTAATCTGTGATTTACCACATCAAAGTTTTTATTAACAATCATGTCATTCTGAAAGTGCAGAAAAATTATTATTAACTGTCATTGCGAGGACGATTAGTCCGAAGCAATCCAGCTGATTATTAACTATTACATTTTTATCTAAAATACAAAAATATTAGAGTTTAGGTGACTAGTGACTAGTGAATAGTGAATAGGTAAATAAGTTAATAAGTGAATAAGGACGTAGGTCAAGCAAAGCCTGACGTCCTGTCATTGCGAGGACGATTAGGACGAAGCAATCCAGCTGATTATTAACTATTACAGTTTAATCTAAAATACAGTTGTAGGTTAGGCATTGCCTGACAAAAACTAAAGGGTTTAAAAAGTGAATAGGTAAATAAGTGAATAAGTTAATAAGCAAACAAGGTTCAAAATAAGAATATTCTTTAACTTCTTCTCAACTCCTAAACCTCTCAACCCCCCAACCATTAATAATCCTGTCATCCTGAAAGATTAGAAAAACAAGCGATAGCGTAGTTTTTCAATCTGTTCAGGATCTTACCGAAGTCAAAAAGATAATACTTTATTGGTAAGATTCTGAACAGTGCG
>CALUSJ010000097.1 GCA_944323405.1 Candidatus Gastranaerophilales bacterium | reverse complement strand
TGTTATTAATAACACTCAAGGCGGTTTTGTTAATGTTGACGGTATTGGTACTGGGAATGTCGATTTAAATTTCAATGGTAATGCGCATGTAAACTGGGATTCATTGAATGTAAATAAAGGCGAAAGCCTAAACTTTAATGCGGTTCAAGGTGCAAACGGAATCACTATTTTAAATACAGTAAATACAGGGATGTCAACGATTGCAGGTCAAATAAGTGCCAATAGCGGGATTGCAAAATTAATTATTTCAAACCCCAATGGTATGTTATTTAATGGTGCAACATTTGATGCAACTGGGGACGTTATGTTAACAACACAAGCTTTGAATGCAGCTTTTAATGGTGACCAGATAAATATCATCAAAGACAATAAGCTTTCTACAGGCACAATCACAATTCAGGGTTCTGATTTTACGGTAGATGGCAATCTTGAGGTTTCAGTTCCTGTTGATTTAATCACTATTCAGGATTCAAATTTCTCCGTAGGCGGTGAATTCAATGTTCTTGCCCCTTCAATTAATGTTGTCGGTGGTGAGATTGCAACACAAAACGGAATGAAACTTGTTACTGAAAACGGTCAGGATTATATAGCAAACGGTTTTGAAGATGCCGTCAGAATGGAAGCTGTTAATATTGACGGCGATGTTTATATTGTTTCTAAAAAAGGTGTGGTAAAAACTGTCGGCGGCGGTACAATTAACGGTAATTTGAAAATTGATTCAGATGATAGTGTTGCTCTAAACTATGTAGCAAACGGCAAAGCTCTTCACGTTAAAGGTGATGTTGATGTTAAAGGTAACGGAGTCTTGATGTATGCAAGAAATACCAAAGTTGACGGTAATCTGTCAATGGAAAACGGCGGCGGTTTCTTAGAAGTCGGTAATGTTCAGGTTGGTAAGGATTTGAACATGAAAACCGTTGCAAAGTCTGAAAATCCGCAAGGTTACAAACACTTTGTGCACGTTGTTGGTGATAATACAGTAGGCGGCAACATGAATGTTGAGTCTGTAAATAATATTCATATTGGTAACTATAATATTGATGAAGGCAAGCTTCTCGATGGCAGCTTGAAAGTCGGTGGTAATTTGACAGCACACGCACAAGACGGTCACGTTATGGTTACAATTGATACTCAGGCAAATAAGATTTCGCTTAAATCTGATAACTTGAACGTACTTACTGATGGCAATGCAGTTCTTAGCGCAAATGAATATGAATTTGCCTCAAACGGTTACCTTGGCGGTTTAAGCGGATATGGAGATTATACAGTAGATGATGTAATTATTGCAGTAATGGAAGGATATGTACCAATTCCAAACAACGCTCAAATTTCATCAAATATAAATATTACAGGCGGTACAATCAGTAAGATTGAAACTCCTAATGGCGCAACTACTAATATATCTTCATCAGGTGATGTTAAATTAACAGGTGCTAACGCAGGTTATATAAATATTGAAGCTCCTGATAAGTATATCGAAATCACAGGTGATGTAAAAGCTAATACCATTAAAGTTGGTAATAAGACTGATAAGTTGAAAGTTGATTATCCTTCAAGAGATTACGAATTGAAATATACAAACATCCGTGATGCTCAAGAAGTAACAGTTAAGGGCGACGAAGAAATCACATACGAATTAACAAACGGTGAAAACGGTTATAACGTAAATGAAAACAGAGCTGATGATACAACTTATCTTGTAGGTCCAGATAAAGAAGTTGAACCAACTCCAGAGCCGGAACCAGAACCAGATCCAGATCCTACAATTGATCCAGAAGATAATGAAAACGTTAAGGTTCTAAGAAGCTACGAAAGAATGGAAGATGTTACTAAAGCTCAACCATATACCCCGGTAGCATACGCAGCAGACCTTGATGATGACCAAGAAGACAACGGAGTCAGAAAGAATGTTGACGGTTCGGTAACAGTAGTAAAAACCTATGCGATGGGTAAATAAATAAAGATGCAAGATAAAACCGGCTAACCTTTTAGGTCAGCCGGTTTTTTAGTATTTGTTATTTTTTATTGATAAATAACTTCTAGATTGTTTTCAAATATAGAACCAGCACAACTCATACCAGTCGTTACGGTTTCTTCATTACATTGGTCTGCTGTGCCGTCTTTCCAGTAAAATCTAGCATCTGTTTCAGGATCTCCATACCAATCGGAACTGCCCATTGGCGATAATGTTCCATCTTCTCTTAAGGAAAAACCAAAAACATCTCTACCTAGCCTGTTAGGATTTGCGGTACCATTAATATCAATAGCTACATAACCTGCGATTTGCTTGTGAAGAGGCTTGTCTCTGTTAACATTTTGTGGGATACCAGAAAATGTTATAGCATATAGAAATCCGTCTTTTGATAAATATTTTACACCTGTATTTATAGGAAATTCAATCAATCCAGTAACTTCTTCATCTTTATAATCTTTTACAAAAAACTCAGCATTTTCAGTTGAACCATATTCTGTAGCTTGTCCTGCTTCTTCATATAAATTCATTTTCATAAAATTAGATAGTTGTTCAGCGTAATCTTCAAGCCTATCATTGCGTTGTTCCCCAGCGCCCACTGTAGAAACTTTAGTGGCTCCAGTAGTTGTTAACATTGTCTCATTCGCATTTTCAAAAGTTGAAACGGCTTTTGCTAATTTAGGCCCGATCTGAGCTGACCCTGTATTTTGTATTAGAGCAGGGGCTGTAAGAGCAGCTACAACGCCAATAATACCGAGTGTAATCAATACCTCGGCTAACGTAAATCCAAGTTTTTTCATAAAAAAGCTCTCCTATAATGTGTTACATAACATTATAATATCATATTTTACAACCTTTTTGCAACTATTATTTCTATGATTGAGTAAATAAGCAAACAAAGCGCACGCAAAACCCCCTCCACTGTCCAAGATAAATTAAAAAACCATGTCATTCTGAAAGTGCAGAAAAATTAAGTTATTTAAGACGGTTAATTTTTCGCACTGTTCAGAATCTTACCAATAAAGTATTATCTTTTGGTTTTCGGTAAGATCCTGTACAGATTGAAAAACTACGCTAACGCTTGTTTTTCTAATCTTTCAGGATGACAGGAATATTAATGGCAGGGGAGTTTGGAGGTTGAGTAGTTTAGAAGTTCAGAAGAAGTTAACGAATTTTTTTATTTTGCACTCTGTTTGCTTATTAACTTATTTGTCCCCCCCCCCTCACCCCTCACCTCTCACGCTTCACCTATTCACTAGTCACCAGTCACCAGTCACCAGCCCCTCCTTTATCCCTCGCCGTTTTTGTATTATAATAATACCATACAGGAGAGGAATTAGATGATTATTTTAGAAAAACCATATGTTTCAGAGTTTTTAATTGATACTATTGTGCAGAACGATTGGGCCGTTTTAGAAAACAAAGCTGTTGATGATGCTGAAATTGAGGACGGAGCTTTTGATAAAATTCCTTCTGAAGTTGCTAAAAATTATTATTTAACTCAGGAATATCCGCTTATATATGCCAATTCTGAAAATGCTATAACTTGGGTTTTGGAAAATTTGCCGGGTTCTAACTTAAGCAGTTACATACAGCTGTTTAAAGATAAAATTGAATTTCGTGAGATGCTCAAAGAATTATATCCTGATTTTTATTTCCAGGCTATCGAGTTTGAGGAGCTAAAAAATACATCTTCCGATAATATAAAATTTCCTGTTGTAATAAAGCCGGCTGTCGGATTTTTGAGTTTTGGCGTGCACACTGTAAAAAATGATAAGGAGTGGAAAGATGCGATTGCTGCACTCGATAGAGAGATGAAACAAGCAGCGCAAATGTATCCAGAGCATGTTATTAGTTCTTCTAAATTCATCATAGAGGAAATGATTGAAGGAGAAGAGTTTGCAATAGATGCTTATTATGATAGAGACGGTGAGCCGGTTATTTTGAATATATATCAGCATCCGTTTTTTAATTCTAAAGATGTAAGTGATAGAATTTACTTAATGTCAACTGGCATTATGGTAAAATATATGGCAAAATTCGGTTTAATCTTGCGTGAAATCGGTGAGCTTAGAAATATTAAAAATTTTGCTATGCACATAGAACTACGTGTTACCCAAGATGGCCAAATTATCCCAATAGAAGTTAATCCGATGCGTTTTGCCGGCTGGTGTACAGCTGATGTTGCAAAATATGCCTGGGGTATTAATGTTTATGAATGTTTTTACAACCAGCAGCGCCCGGATTGGAATAATATTTTAGCGAATGCCGGAAAAGAAGTGTTCTATTTCTCCATGGCCGAAGTCCCAGCCGGAATAGACAGAAAAAAAATAACGGGGTTTCAGTATGAAAGATTCTTATCTAATTATTCAAATGTACTTGAGGTAAGGCGAATTAATCCTCAAAATAATCCATTATTTGCTATTATATTCGGTTCCACACATAATAAAGATGAAGTTGTTAATATATTGTCCTTAAAAACTTCTGATTATATAATATCTTAGCTTAACATTTTATCAGCAGCAATATTACGAAATGTAAAGGGGGTAAACCCTTTATTTTCGGCACAAAGTATAACTTTTCTCCAACTAAAGTATAAAATTTGTAAAAATTATTAAAGTTTTTAAAAATTATGCCGTTATATATGGTATAAGAAGAGTAACTTTTGTAGGAAGGAATATTATGACAGATAAAGAAGAAACAGGTGCATCGCTTTTCAGTCGTTCAATCGATTTGATGGAGAATGACCCGTTAGAAGAAATTTTTGCTCTTAATTTAGGAGATTTCATATCTGAATATTTGATTTCTGAAGATTTGGCCAATAAAATAGGAAAAGATGTCAAGGATAAGACAACAAGGCTGAAATCCCAGTTAAAAGAGCTGATTTCTATATATTCTTTAAACAACACGTTATGCGTGCTCGGCTTCAGCTCTCAAGATGAGTATGTAGTGTATAATTCAATTGCAAAAACACTTACTCAGATTTTAGATGTAGATGCTTGTCATATATATCTTACACAAGAATTTACAAAGGGGCTTAATCTTTCTGACAAAGTTTTAGGTTTAGTAGGTTCCTCAATTGATTTTGATGAAGACATATACTCTAAAAAACTAGGTTATTCTAGTGATGATAAATCAATTGTTGTCAAAGCATTCAAAGAGCTTGAAAAAGTTCAGGTGAAAGATGTTACAAAGATTGATAATTTTATTCCAAAATATGAATTAAAAGAATTTGATGTAAAATCTTTAGCAATAGTTCCAATGCATAATAATGCATATATAGTAGGTGTAATTGTTATAGAAAATTATAAAGAAAAAACAATAAAGAAACCTTATATAGAGCTTTTGGAAACAATCGGCAGGCTTTTTGGAACATCATTACATTTGCAGCAGGCCATAGAAGAAACCGAAGAATTAATCAAAGAAGATTCTATATTTGCAGAAGAGTTACAGCACAAGCGTGCAGAACTTACCGCTCTTATTGGAGATTTAGGAGTGCAGCAGCAGGCTTTTGTTGAAAGGCTTGCAAAAGCTGTGGATGAAAAAGGGCAGTATAAAGTTGCGCATTCACAAAACACGGCTGATTTATCTAAAAAACTTTGCAAACAGCTTGGTCTTAATGAAAAGACAACTGATTTGGTATATTATGCCGGGCTTTTACAGAATATTGGCAAAATAACTCTTCCTGAGTCATTGTTTACAAACAAAGGCAAGCTTTCCAAAGAAGAATGGGAAAAGCTTCAAAATCATCCAAATGTCGGTGTTAATCTTTTAATGAATATAAACTTTTTATCAGAGGTAATTCCTTATATCCATTATCACAAAGAACGCTGGGATGGCGGCGGTGAGCCTGAAGGTTTGAAAGGAAATTCTATTCCGTTTGGTTCAAGGATTATAGCTGTAGCAGATGCCTATACAGCGATGACGTCGGATAGATCTTACAGAAATGCCTTGAATAAAGAGAAAGCTCTATCTATACTTAAAGAAGAAGCCGGAGTAAAATGGGATCCGACAGTTGTTAATGCTCTGTTTGAAGTTGTTAACGCTCAGTAAAAACGGATTAATCTATTTACTCATTTCTCTAAGTTTCTTTAGCTGGTCTCTGATTTCGGCAGCACGTTCAAAATCAAGAATTTTAGCGGCTTTATGCATATCTTTTTCAAGTTTTGTAATAAGTTTGGGTAAATCCTTCTTTTCAATACCCAAATCTACCATTTCTTCGGCAACAATGTCTTCTAAATCCCTGTAACTTGCAACAAGAGAAAGAAGATTATTTTCAATCGGTTTTTTTATGGTTTTCGGGATAATACCGTATTTTTTGTTATGTTCAAGTTGTATTTCACGTCTTCTGTTTGTTTCATCAATTGCTTTTTGCATAGAGTCAGTGATTTTATCAGCATACATAATAACTTCACCGCAAGCATTACGTGCTGCACGGCCGATTGTCTGGATTAAGCTTGTCTCAGACCTTAAAAATCCTTCTTTATCGGCGTCCATAATCGCAACAAGAGAAACTTCTGGAATATCAAGTCCTTCTCTTAAAAGGTTTACGCCGATTAAAACATCAAACTCTCCAAGCCTTAAATCACGCAGGATTTCCACACGCTCTATAGATTTTATCCCGCTATGTAAATAACGAACTCTTATTCCGTCTTGCAGGAAGTAGTCGCATAAATCCTCTGCCATGCGTTTGGTTAGAGTCGTAATCAATACACGTTCTTCTTTTTTTGCCCGTATTTCAATTTCCTTTTTCAAATCATCTATTTGGGTTTCAATCGGTCTTACGCTTATTTTCGGGTCAACTAAGCCTGTCGGACGGATAATCTGTTCTACAAGCTGAGCGGAAGTTTCTTTTTCAAATTCTCCCGGCGTTGCTGAAATATAAATCTTCTGTCCGACTTTTGCAAAAAACTCTTTGCTTTTTAAAGGTCTGTTATCTTTTGCACATGGAAGCCGAAATCCAAATTCAACAAGAGTATTTTTTCTTGCCGCATCGCCGTGGTACATTCCGTTCAATTGCGGTAAGGTTACGTGGGATTCATCAATTACTGTCAAAAAATCTCCTCTAAAGTAATCCAAGAGTGTTGCGGGTGCCGAACCTACAGGGCGTCTTTCTATTATCCTTGAATAATTCTCGATTCCTGAGCAGTAGCCCATTTCTTTAATCATTTCAATATCGTATTTGACTCTCTGCTGGAGTCTTTGGGATTCAAGAATTTTATTTTGGCTCTCGAGTTCAACTACACGGTTTTTGAGCTCTTCTCGAATCATTCGTATTGTTTCTTCTTCGTTTTCGTCATATGCAATATAGTGTACTGCTGGATAAATCACAACACTTTCGGGTGCCTCAAGAATTTCTCCTGTAAGATTATCTATCCTTACGATTTTTTCGATTTCATCATCAAAGAAATAAATCCTTGTAATGATTTTTTCGTATGCCGGCATGATTTCTAAAATATCGCCTCTGGCTCTAAAAGTTGAACGCTCTAAAACCAAATCATTTCTTGTATATTGAGTCATAACAAGATGTTTGATTAAATCAGCTCTATCCAGAGTGTCTCCGACAGAAATCTTGATTGTACCTTTAAAATAACTTTCCGGGAGTCCTAAACCATAAATACAGCTTACAGATGCAACAATTATTACGTCATTGCGTTCATACAAACTTCTGGTTGTGTTGTGTCTCAAACGGTCTATTTCTTCATTAATGCTTGCGGATTTTTCAATATAGGTATCAGTTCTTGGAATATAAGCTTCAGGCTGATAATAATCGTAATAGCTGATAAAATATTCAACCGCATTATTAGGAAAAAGCTCTTTAAACTCGTTATACAGCTGTGCTGCAAGAGTTTTATTGTGCGCTATAATAAGCGTGGGCTTTTGGATTTGTTCAATAACATTAGCAATCGTAAAAGTTTTACCAGACCCAGTAATGCCCAAAAGAGTCTGTGCATCATCTCCCGCCCTTAAGCCATCAACAAGTTCCTTAATTGCTTTTGGCTGATCCCCGGAAGGTTTGTATTTAGACATAAGTTCAAATTTTCTTTCCATAATCTAATTATATACTGTGAAGAAAAATATTTGTAAATTCTGTCCAGCTATCTATTCTAAAATTTCAGCACCTTTGGGTTCTATTTTAAGCGTTTTTACATCAACTTTTATACTTTGAGGTTCCCAAATATCTTTTACGATAGACTTAATCTTGTCTAAGTCATACTTATGTGAAATTACAAGCATTGTCGGGCCTGCGCCTGATAATACACAGCCAAGAACCCCGTCTTCATGCTTAAAGGCTTCCATAATTTCTTTCATGCCGGGTACAAGTTTTTCTCTGTAAGGCTGGTGAAGCTTATCTTGAAGTGCTACTTTCATTAGTTTTTCATCTTTTGTATTCACAGCTTGTACTAGCATTGCCAAATGTTTAGCATTGTATACAGCATCTTGCATCGGAACATCTTGCGGCAGAACAGAGCGTGCAATATTTGTAGATAATTCAAAATCAGGGATACAAACCGTTATATCCCATTCTTCAGGCCAATTAAGTTTTCTGTATACTATAGAACCATCATCTTCTTGAGAAGATAATACGAACCCTCCCAAAATAGCAGGTGCTACATTGTCAGGATGTCCTTCAACTTCTGTTGCAATAGAAAGCAATGCAGTTTCATCAGCAGGTGAGCCTAGAAGTTTATTTGCTGCAATTAACCCACCGACAACAACAGCTGCAGAACTTCCTAGACCTCTGGTTATAGGAATTTGCGATTGTATATTAATCTTTAACTCCGATGGCTCTTGTCCTATAGAATTGTAAAGCATCTCAACAGCTTTGTATACAATATTATTCTCGTCTCTGGGAATATCATCAAAGCTCATTTCATCAATTACATTCTCATCTTCAGACATCATATTAATCTCAATACCTGTGCCTGGAAGAACAGTTTCTTCAATTGTAATCGTATTGTATATCGGAAGTGCCATACCAAGACAATCAAATCCTGGCCCTATATTTGCTGAAGTAGCTGGTACTTTTACACTTACTTTCATTTCTATTTATTTCTCCTAACAAAAAGTATAAGGTGATTATACAATAAAGACAAATATTTTTGAATCATAGGCGTGAGATTTAATATCCGTGCCTAAAACAAGAATTAAGATATACGCTAAGACTTATTCAATAGACTATTATAAATATCTATTGTAATTGTGCAAATATTCAGCTCTCTATCAACGAGACTTTTAATCGTATTTTTATAACAAATTAAAAGTGCCGCATCCAAACCATCAGTTTCAAGAGCATTCCAAATTGGTTCACAATATTCGCAAGGTCTTGTTTTTCTTTCTAATTTGTCTGCAAGAAAAATTATTTTCTCAAAAGGAGTCATATCAACTTTCCCTAAAGTATGCCACCTTATGGCAGATAAAATTTCATTATCTTCAACTCCAAATTCTTTCTTAGCAACAAATACTCCCGCTGGGGCATGATAAGTTTTAGGGCTGCATTTTTCTCCATCTGAAAGTTGAACCTGTTTTAAGATGGCTGAAGTTTCTTCTTTGCTGAGGCATTTTGCACAATCGTGTATCAGGCCTGTAAAATAAGCCTTGTCTTTATCCAAATTAAATCTAGAAGCAAGCAATTCTGCACATTCTGCCGTCCCTATAGAATGCTCATAACGTTCATTTGTTAAATGAGCTTTTAACCATTCTCTTATTTCGTCAATTTTTGTATAAATCATTTTTTTGAATATATTCCTTTACTTTGTCTATTGTACCATCTTCAAGCTTATTTCTTAACTTTGTAGATGAAATATTTATGTATTCCATAGGAGCAAGTTCATATTCAAATCCTTGTTTGGGTGAAAGTTTAACACCTCTAGGAAATACAATAAAATGAACTAATTTTTTTAGTTCGTCTACCTTGTACCAGCTATCTATTTTTTCAAATGCGTCAGTACCTATTATAAAGTTAAGCTTAGTATTTATCTTATATTGCTGTATAATTTTCTTTACAGTTATAAGAGTATAAGATTTTCCCTCTGATTTATATTCAATATCAGATAATTCAAATTTAGGGTTATTTGAGATTGCAATTCTAACCATATTAAGTCTGTGTTTCGCTAAATCTATGTCAATATCTTTATGTGGTGGAATATATGCGGGGATAAATATAATTTTATCGAAATTATAATGTTCAATCGCAAATTCTGCCATTCTAAGATGAGCTTTATGTATTGGATTAAATGTTCCAGGAAATATACAAATAGTCATATGGTTTCTCCTAAATATAATTTTACACTAAAAGTGAATAGTGAGTAGTGAATAGGTGAATAAGGCTGTAGGTCAAGCAATGCCTGACTACCTGTCATTGCGAGGACGATTAGGACGAAGCAATCCAGCCGATTATTAACTATTTCATTTTAATCTAAAATACAGAAATAGTACCGTTCTTTTTATTAAATAGAGTATATATATAATGTTGTCTGTTATTCATAAATGAATAATATCAAAATATTAGAGTTTAGGGGGATTAGGGATTAGGTGAAGCGTGAAGGGTAATTAGTTAGTAGAACAGGCAATGACAGGCGTTTGTTATGCATGAATGAATAATATCAAAATGTAATAGTTAATAGAAAGCTGGATTGCTTCGTCCTAATCGTCCTCGCAAT
>CALUSJ010000096.1 GCA_944323405.1 Candidatus Gastranaerophilales bacterium | reverse complement strand
CAATAGCATTACCTTGCATATCAGTAGAAGTTACTATTGTATTGTTGAATGTTGACTGAATGTGTACAACACCCTGTAATACATTTTTCTTTTCCTTTTTCTTTGTAGTTTTTGGTCTTGCCATTTTTTTATTCCTTTATATTTATATTTCAATCTTTTGTGTTTGAAGTAATTAGTGATTAGATTTTTTATCCTCTAGTCACTAGTTTCTATTCACTAGTCGCTAAATTTATTTCTTCTTACCTGCGATAGGGCCGGTCTTCTTACCACGTCTTGTTCTTGCGTTAGTCTTTGTTCTCTGGCCTCTGCAAGGAAGTCCTCTTTTATGTCTCATGCCGCGGTATGAATTGATTTCTTGAAGACGTTTGATACTCATCGTAACTTCACGTCTCAAGTCACCTTCAATGTTGTATGCAGATAATGCATCACGTAATTTTTTAATATCATCATCTGTTAAATCATCTGTTCTTAAATCAGGTGAAATACCTGTTACTTCAAGAATTTTTTTGCTTCTTGCAGGCCCTATACCATATATATAGGTCAAAGCAACTTCTAATCTTTTGTTACGAGGTAAGTCTACCCCAACTAATCTTGCCATGTTTTCTTTCCTTTATTCTATAATTTTCTACTAATACCTAATCCTAATAATTAGTGACTTCTGAATAGCGGATTGTGAAAGAATTATCTACTCACTAATCTCTATTCACCAATCACTAACTTACCCCTGTCTTTGTTTATGTTTAGGGTTTTCACAAATTACCGCAATGCGGCCTTTTCTTTTAATAACCTTGCATTTATCGCACATAGGTTTTACTGATGATCTTGTTTTCATTGTTCTTTCCTTTATATTATTATGATAACTTAATTTTTGAATCTTAAATTTTATTCGTAATGTAATAAGATTACTTTAACCTAAATGTTATTCTTCCTTTTGATAAATCATATGGAGTCATTTCAACTTTTACTCTGTCGCCTGGTAATATTCGAATAAAATTCTTTCTGATTTTTCCTGATATATGTGCCAAGATTTCATGCCCGTTTTCAAGTTCTACTTTAAACATTGCATTTGGCATTGCTTCAAGAATTGTACCTTCTATTTCTATTACGTCTTTTGCCATTTTGACCTCAATTTTCGGCTATCATTAGACATAGTTCTACTACATCATAATAATATAATATTTGCTAAAAATCTGAATGCAAGTTATTTATTGTATTTAAACATATTTGTAAAGTTTTATTACTGATTGTTTTTATAATAATATGCTAAATATAGCTTTATTGTTATTTTGATATTCACCTAGTTATAAGCAATTCGGCTGATTATATAAAATATAATAATTAATTAATAATAAAAAAACAATCAATCGTTTCTATGTCTAAATTTTATTTATTTTAAACAAGTAGTTAAGACTCAAATAATTCACTAATCTTGTCAGCTATATCTCTCGGGTCAATTTCTTGTGTTATTTTGTTTATGTCTTGTGCCATTTGATATAGTTTAGCCGCTTCAACTTTATCCCCGACAATAGAAATTGCTCTTGCTAAATTAAAATGAGCTAATGCATAATTAGGGTTTGTTTCAACAGCTTTTTTAAATAACTCAATAGCTTTATTAACACGCCCTAAATCATCCAGATAAATAACACCCAGATTATTATAAGCTATATCATATTTTACATTATATTTTATGGCTAGTTCGTATGACTTGATGGCTTCTTCTGTATCACCTTTTCCCCAGTATAAAAACCCTAAATTGCAATGAATCTTTGCATTGTGAGGTTGTAATTCCAGAGCTTGTCTATATACGGCTAATGCGTTATTATAATCCTCTTTATCATAAAAGGCGCTTCCTAGGTTTACGTAAATATCAATGTCATCCGGGGTTAAAACATAAGCTGTTTGGTATGCGGAAATAGCGGCGTCGGGATCTGATTTGTTTTCTTGATAAACGAAACCCATTGTTTGCGCAATAACACTAGTCCAACTTTTATTAGGATTTAAAGTTATAGCTGTTTGGTAATTCGAAATAGCGGAATCAAATTCTCCCTTTATATAATATATATTAGCGAGATTTGAATATAAATCCGGGATATTTGGGGCCATTGCTATAAGTTTAGTATAAACATCTATAGCTTGGTTGTAATCGCCTTGTTCTTCGTAAGCTCGGCAGAGATGTCTATATGCTGCTATGTTAAAAGAATCTAGCCATATAGCCATTTTATATTCGGCAATTGAATCTTCAAAATATCCTGTTGATAGATAGATATCTCCAAGCACGCAATATAAAGGTGCAAAACCTGGAGCTTCTTCTATTGCATCTTTATATAGTTGAATTGCTTTAGAAAAATCTTTTATTTGAATAGCATAAAAGCCTTTTATAAACAATGGTAGAAAGCGTAGATAAAAAATATTTTTAAAGATATTTTTTTGTGCTGTTTTATCAAAAGGTATGAGAAGAAATGCAACACACTTTTCATATATAGCACGTAATTTTGTTTTAATATTTTTAAAAGATGATGCTTCAAAGAGTTTGTATAACAGGTAGTGCGCGCTGGAAGATTTTAATTTAGAACAAATTATAGCTGCTTCAGCGGCATCTATTGCGTCTGTGAAATGAGCTTTCTTTACAAATGTTTCTGCTAGCATATAATAAGCTTCATAATACTTATTCTTTTTTTCAAGAGCTAACGTAAAATAATTAATGGCTTTGTCTAGTTCTCCTTTATGATAAAATGCAACACCTAATTTGTAATATATTTCGGGGGATTCTATTAAAGATTCCATTGCAAGCTGGTATTCAGTAATAGCTTCGTCTATATATTGGCAAGCATTAAATATATCTAGATGCCATTTTAAATACAAATCTCCGAGTCTGACGTGTAATGCCGGATTTGACGGGTCTTTTTGTAAATCTAAACGGCATCGTTCTATTTGATCAAACATTTTATTTTTTGATTTATTTTGTTTTTTTGCATCAGTATCTATTAGTTTTTTCATATTATTTCCTAATCTGAATTACTGCTATATACATACATATAATACAGCAATGTCTGTCTGGCATTTTCTGTCATAGTTGAAAACACTGCTGTATATTCATTATCATATACAGGATCAAGTTCTGTCAAAGTTATTCTAAATGATATTGTACCATAATCTTTTGGTAAAAGTAATTCACAGTCATAATCAGTGCCTATTTTTAGAGACAAGTCTGAATAAAATTTTATATATTCAGTAGAGATTTCAAAAGTTTTAACAGTCATAGAACTATCTTCTGTCTTCATGTTCATAAGTTCTATAGCTTTTATAACAGGTATATCTTTGCTTGGAGTCAATTTCATTGCATTATAATCGAGTTCTACGGAAAAATTATCTTCAAGAGGGGAGGTTATTACAACTGTATTAAAATCTATGGTTCCAACTTTAGAAAAAACTTTAATTGTTAACCTTTTCCCTACATCAAGATATTCTATATAACGCATAAAGTACGGCGGAAGCTCAATTACAAGCCTATCATCCATAACATTTAAAATATCGCAGATAATTTCAACCAAGTTGCCATCTTTTTGGAAGCATAAGCTTAACTTTTGTCCTGTTTTTAGTAAATTCATAACTTATATTATAATTTACAAGTAAATAAAAAACAATAACTTATAAATCATTTAAATAGATTATTTATAGCTTAAATTTCCCTATTTTCCCAAGAGCCAATTAAACCCTAATTGGAAGCCGACGCCGGTTCTGCCGACATTTCGGAATACCGTCTGGAAGTAGCCTGCGAATCTATCGGTAAACCGTTTCGTAAACCCGATAC
>CALUSJ010000095.1 GCA_944323405.1 Candidatus Gastranaerophilales bacterium | reverse complement strand
ACCAAAAGTCGAGGGGGGTGGACTTCAACGGACACTTCGTGGACTTTTCAAGTAATTTGGTTTGATTATTTTCGGACACTTCCGGCAGATTAAAACCTAAACACAAAGCCACTTTAAGGAGTAAAATAATTTTAACCGTACAGGATTGAAACGTCTGGCTTAATACAAATATAATAAAAGAGAGCTTGAAAAAGCTCTCTTTTAAAAGTCCTGGGGCGGAAGGATTCGAACCTCCGGGATGGCTGGACCAAAACCAGCTGCCTTACCACTTGGCGACGCCCCACTGCAATATCTATAATATGATATCAAGATTAATTGTCAAGATTTTAAGGATTTCAAAAAGTCCGGCCTTAAAAAGGCCGGACGGTATAAGATTATAGGAGGGAATTTAAATTTTTATCTTGAACTCTGCCACATCAAGTCACCTACAGCAAGAGCTATTGCACCTAACCAACCGGCTTTAGGAAGAGATTTTATTCCTGGGATAATTTTAGCTAAAACACATCCTGTTAAACCTGCTATAGTTGTTTCTGTTACTTTTGATAAAGCGGCACCATATTTTTCCATTCTATCTTTACCAGCTTTATTGTTTACACGTGTGTCGTATATGTAGCTTAAAGTTTCTTCTGTATATTTTTCAGGGTAATCTTTACCGTGAAGATTTTTCCAGAAACCATGCTCAAACGGTGTTTCACCATATTTTTTGATATCATTTCTTAAGTCAACAATTTCACCTCTTTGTTTTGATATAACCTGGTTGTATAATGTTTCAATCCAATTTACAACACTTTTGCGAGGATCTACATTGTCGCTGTTAGACTTAAAGTAATCACTGTATTTTGTATAAAGTGTATGTTTAAGTTTATCAAATTCTTCGCAAATACCGTCTTGGTCGCCTTCTTTAATTTTTTCGGCAAGATTTTCAAGTCCTGTAGTAACTTGTCCGTCAACCATCGCTTTTTCAAATAAGGCTTTATCCTGTGCTTCATAAGCCCTGACATTGTTATTCAACATCATTTCGTGCATTGCACTAGTATGATTTAACATTGATTGCTCGACTTGCTGCATTTGATTAGCCATAAAAGTAGGATTGTAGTATCCGCCAAGCATTCCCATACCCATTCCCATCATCGCTGGATTGTAGTATGAGCTGCTGTATGAATTATATCCGCCAAGCCCGAGCATTCCTAGAGGACTTGTATATGGACTTATTCCTGATATGCCGTAACCTAACATTGTTAGATACCTCCTACAAATTATTAACCTTTTTTAACCTTACATATAAATAAAGTATTTTTCTTTGCAAGAATTGCCTTTTTAGACAAAATATTGTTACAAAAGTTTACAATTGGATACAGGTGAAGTTTAATTGGTGAAGGGGGGGGGTTGAGGGTTGAGAAGTTTAGAGGTTTAGGAGTTTAGAAGAAGTTAAAGGTATTTTTATTTTTGAACATTGTTTTATTAGAATATTAACTTTAATGTTCATGCAAATATTAATTCTGCGATAGCTCGCAAGAAACAACTTAAAGACGGCAGCAGAAAATCCAAACTTGAATTAATCGAATTAAATAACCCCGATTGGTAGGATTTGTATTTCTGTATTTTAGATTAAAATGTAATGGTTATTAATTAGCTGGATTGCTTCGGACTAATCGTCCTCGCAATGACAGTTGTCTATCTTTATTTGCTTATTAACTTATTCACCTATTAACCTACTCACCAGTCACTAGTCACTAGTCAATCCTTATGTTAAATTAAATATATGAATGAGCCAAAACTAACGAAATTGTCTACTGGAGTTTTATTTATTCTGCCGGCTGTAGTTGGAACTTTTATCTTTATTGTGATTCCAATTTTTTTCTCTTTTACGTTAAGTTTTGCTGATTGGAATTTGCTTGATGAAGTAAAATTTGTCGGCTTAAATAATTATAGGGCTGTTTTAACTCAAAAAGAGTTTTTACAAATATTGATTAATACATTGGTCTATACGGTTTCTACAACTTTTTTTGCAGTCATAATACCACTCTTTCTAGCATCATTTTTGAATTCCAAGCTTAGAGGCGGTGAGATATTTAAAACAATATATTTTCTGCCGTTTATAACTCCTGCAATAGTAATTGCGATTGTTTGGGCGTGGATTTTTGATCCAAATATAGGCCTCGTTAATACTGTTTTAAATACTCATTTTCTGTGGCTGTTTGACACAAAACTTGCAATGCCGGTATTGATTTTTGTTTCTGTATGGAAGCTAATCGGATATAATATTATTCTATTTCTTACTGGTTTTTCCACAATAAATCCTAATATTAATGAAGCAGCTAGAATAGATGGTGCAAATGATTTTCAAATATTTCAAAAAATCACAATACCGCTTTTAAAACCTACTATCATATTTGTTGTTCTTGTAACAGCCATTTCTTCGTTTCAGGTTTTCGATTTAATATATGTTATGACTTCTGGCGGCCCACAAAATAGTACAAATGTTATTGTTTATTCTATTTATAAATACGCTTTTGAATATTTTGATATAGGAAAAGCCTGTGCACTCGCTTATATATTATTTGCAATAGTTTTTATTCTTACTTTTATTCAAAGAAAATGTTTAAAGGATTAGCTTTTCCCTGTCTCATTTGATAAAACAACCATTTCACAATTTTTGCAGTCAAACTCTAGTGGAAATTCTGCACCGTGAGAATCTACTAAAATAAGTTTATTCGGCGCTTTACAAATACCAAGTGCGTATTTAATGCAATGCTTTGTGCGCATAAGCTCTATTTGATATTTAGGTTTTGCTATTTCTGGCGCCATTTCTAGGACTTTGACTCCGCATCTCTCATAAAAAGCCTTTGCTTCTTTATTTGAAACATTGCCTCTATAATCAATCTCTTTCTGAAAATAAGGAACATAGTCCATCTTTTTTTGAACTTGCCGACTATAAGCTTCTAATCTCTTTTTCATAAGACTTTCAAGTGTTTCACGGCGAAGTGCATTAATTATGCTTACAGGCATGAAAGGGAGTTCTGAGGCGATTTTTATATCGAAGATATAAAAATCGCCCTCTCCTGTTTTAGAAAACTGTTTTATGAATGTTTCTTTGATTTTTTCAGGCTGCTTAGCTTTTTCGCCCTCTGGCAGAGAGGCTGTGTAACTTATTCCATCTTCGTCTTTTATAAAAATTTTGTGTTCTTTTACTTCTATCCAAACTCCTATTTGGCGTTTATTAGGTAATGACAAGTTTTTTTCAAATTCAACATCCGAGTTTCTATATATTTTTACGCCCGGCTTTATTTCTAGAAATTTATTTGGAAAAACCTTATTTCCTTCTACCTTGTTAATTAAAAAGCCTTTGTCTTCAAACATCAACCCGTCTTGTGGGTGCAAAATACGGTTTGTTTCTATTATTATATAATTTTTTTGAACCTCTTTTACTTCTCCTATATACTCACCTCTTGATTTTGGAGAAGTTAAATTATAGCAGTCTTTTCTTTTTTCTAAAAAATAATCTGTAAAACCTCTGTTAAAGCTTTTTTGCGGTTCTGGTTCAAAAAGCAGGAATGATTTGCCGGATGATGTTTTTTTAGAAAACTTATCTAGTTCATTTCTATAATAGGCAGTAATATTTTTAACATAACCTTTTTCTTTGAGACGCCCTTCTATTTTGAAAGATAAAATGCCGCTTTCATTTAGTTCTTTTAAATGCTCAGAAGCGTTAAAATCCTTAAGACACAGTGCATAAATATCTTTTGCAAGAACTTTTCCTTTACTGGTTTTTACAGTATATTTTTTTCTGCAAGGCTGAGCGCATTCGCCTCTGTTGGCAGAACGCCCTCCTATATAGTGGCTTAAATAGCATTGGCCGCTATATGATACGCATAAAGCTCCGTGTACAAAAGCTTCTAGCTCTAAACTAGGATTTGCTTTGTGTATCTCTTTAATTTTATCTAATGAAAGCTCTCTTGCTAATACAACTCTCGAAACCCCGATTCTATTCCAAAAGTTTATTTTATCTAATGTTCTATTATCACATTGGGTACTCATATGAATAGGAATTGTAAGATTTGAATCAATAATTTTTTTTAATAATCCTGCATCCTGAATGATAATAGCATCGCATCCTATTTTATCAAGATTTTTTACAAGCTCAAATGCTTCTTCTAGTTCTGAATCAGTCAATATCGTATTTACTGTAATATAAACTTTTACCCAAAATTTATGTGCATAATCTACTACTTCTTTTATGTCTGCTAATGTATTTGAAGCTTTTTTTCTTGCGCCAAAAGCCAATGCGCCTATATAAATCGCATCAGCTCCGCAATCTATTGCAGCAATGGCGGTCTCTTTATCTTTGGCTGGAGCAAGAAGTTCGCTATACAATATTTAATCCTTTCTTTTTTTCTATATTAAAACAACTATATATAAAAATAAATATTATGAATCAGAGATGTTTTTTTACGATATAATAGAAAAGAAGGGTTTTAGAAATTGGGAGTATAAAATGCATAATATAAGAAAAATAACAAGCGATTTATTTTATATAGGCTGTTCAGACAGAAAGCTTTCTCTTTTTGAAAGCGCATATCCTGTAAAGGAGGGTATGGCATATAATTCATATCTTGTAAGAGATGATAAAACAATTCTTTTTGATACTGTAGATAAGGTTTGTGCAGAGCAGTTTTATGAAAACCTTGATGAAGCTTTAGGCAGAAGACATTTGGATTATATTGTTGTGCAGCATATGGAGCCTGATCACTGCGCATTATTGGAAGAAGTTGTTAAATCTCATAATGATGTTAAAATAGTCTGCACTCAAAAAACTGTAGGGATGATTAAACAATTTTTTAATTTTGATATAGATTCTCGTGTAATGGTTGTAAAAGAAGGCGATACTTTGAATACCGGCAGGCATGAGTTCCAATTCATAATGGCTCCGATGGTTCATTGGCCGGAGGTTATGGTGACTTATGATAAAACCGATAAAGTTTTGTTTTCAGCAGATGCATTTGGCTCGTTTGGTGCTATAAATGGTAACTTGTATGATAATGAAGTTAACTGGGAAAGAGATTATTTAGACGAAGCGAGAAGATATTATGCAAATATTGTCGGGAAATACGGTTTGCAGGTTCAAATGCTTCTTAAAAAAGCTGCTGCTCTTGATATAAAAATGATTTGCCCTCTGCATGGATTAATTATTAAAGAAAATATAGCTTTATTTATAGAAAAATATAATAAGTGGTCTTTATATGAACCAGAAGAAAACGGAGTCTTGATAGCTTATTCATCAGTTTATGGCGGAACGGAAAGTGCAGTGAATCTCTTGGCTGCAAAACTTGCCGACAAAGGGATAAAAAATATCAAAATATTTGATGTTTCTATGATTCATCCATCTTTTGTTCTTTCAGAAGCTTTCAAATATTCTCATATTGTAATTGCAACAACAACTTATAATGCCGGAATATTTGAATCTATGGAAACTTTCCTGCATATTCTAAGTTCGCATAACCTGCAAAACAGAAAATATGTAATTATTCAAAATGGAAGCTGGGCGCCGACTTGCGGCAGTCAAATAAAAGAGATTCTAGAAAAACTTAAAGGAACAGAAATCCTAGATGACAGTATTTGTATAAAATCAACTTTAAAAGAGGAGCAGATTGCCTTGATGGATAATGTTGTAAATACAATGGTAAAATCTTTGGGTTTATAGTTAAATAGATAAAAAGGAGGATTTGATTATGCAAAAATATGTATGCACAGTATGCCACTACGTATATGACCCAGCAGCAGGCGACCCTGATAACGGAATTCAGCCGGGGACTGCGTTTGAAGATTTGCCGGCAGATTGGGTTTGCCCTTTATGCTCTGTAGGCAAAGATATGTTTGAAGCTGAATAAATTAAATATAAAATTAAAGTCGGATAAAATATCTTATCCGGCTTTAATTTTAGAGCATAGTATAACTAACATACGGAATGTGTAATATGTTTAATATTTCAATAGGAAAAACAAGTCTACAGAATTTTTGCAGCCGGCAGGCTGATATTCAGGAAAGGCAAATTTTAGTAAATGCCTTAGATACAGTGGACTATGAATCATACAATTACAATAAAAAAGCTAATAAGATGCACCAATTGTCCTTATATGTTCCAACCCTAGCCTGTTTATTAGCTTATACCAAATTAGCACCAAAATTTAAAAAGCTTCTTTTTCTTCAAAGTTTGCATTTTTTACTTCTTTTACAGCATTATCTTTACTAGGCTTTGGTTTATATAGCAAAAAAGCGGCAGATAACTTGTATAAATCTAATATTGCCGGACAACAAGCAGCTGAAGAAGAGTTAAACGATCCAAGATTATTTTTACCATTTACAGAAGAAAAACAGCAAATTCTTGAAAATAGTAGTCTTTATAAATATTACCTTGAAAAAAAAATATTCCAGTGATTACAGTATTCTTACAGATTTTAATTTGCCTAAGTATATAAAATTTTCTAAAGAATTAAATGATAAAAAGGATTTATTCAATCCAACAGAAACAGATACAAATGCTGTTTCAAAAGCCATTAATGAGATAGATAAAAAAACGCAGGATTACACAAAAAAAATTACTGCCGGCATGAATATTCTATTTGCCGCAGGAACACTTGCAAGCAGTATTATACCTGGTATCGGAGGCAAAATCGTAAATAAACTAAATACCTCAAGAATAAAAAAAGCCGGTATACGAACTTTTTTAGAATTAATTCCTTTTATAGGGCTAGCAGGTGCAGCTTGCAGTAATTATTTTAATAAAGCTGAACATTATTCAAGATATAAAGCCAAAGAAGATTTTATTAGTAATAAGCAGGATAGTAAAAATATTTTAGAAACAACAATTGAATATTTACGTTCAAAAAACGAATACAAGCAAAAAATTCAGCGCCAGAAGGATTTAGTTCGTTTAAAAAATGAAATTTTAAAAACCTCTGAAGTTTCTTCTGGAGAAATTAATAAAGCCGCAGATTATCAGGCAGAATTTTTTAATGCAATAAACTCAAAAGAGCGGACTGGTAATATGAAAAAGAATCTTTTGATTAACAGCTTGTCCAGAGATTGGCTTCTTTATTCTTTATCTCTTCCACTCTTCTTTATTTATGACTTAATTGGAAATAATAAAAATAAGTGTGGAAACAAACAAGGTTCATTATTTAAATTATATAGCTTGATGGCCGGAAGTTATCTTGTGAATGCTCTTCTTATTTTAGCTTTAAATAAAAACAAAATAGACAAATAAAAACCTGAAGATTTTTTCTTCTTCAGGTTTTTTATTTTTGGTAAATTCTTCTTAGAACTTAGTATCATAACCCCAGCCATCAAGCGGATTGACATCATCACCTGTTGCCTGGTTATCATCATCGATAGCTCCATAGCCAACGCCAGTTCCTCCGCCGATACTAGCTCCAATAATTGCTCCGAGCGGGCCGCCAGCTATAAACCCAACCGCACCGCCAATTATTCCCATAATTCCGCCGCCAATAAGTTTCCCGGTATGTTTGCCCTGAAAATTTACTTCTGCAGCTGGTGCAGTAACTGTATTATCATTTTTTAAAGTTTTTCCGATTTTAGGCTGATAATAAGCCGTATTAATTGCATTTACTCTCATAAAAAGACCTCCGATTAGTTTCAACTTTTGAATTATAGCATAAAATTAAAAAATGTAAAGTTTTTTGTATCATTATTGATTTAATTTTAAAAATATTATACGATTTAATTAAGGATATTTAATGAGATTTGTATGATAAATTCAATCGGATCAAATACACCCATATATCAATCACACCAACAAGCACTTGCAAAGAGAAGGACTTTAGTTAACGCTCTAAACACAATAGATGCGCAGAGTATGAAATATAGAACGGTTGCAGATGATGCTCAACGTGCATATACGGCGATTCCAGTTATGTTAACTATGATTCCTGCAACAACAGTAGCACCTATTATGTCATATAAAAAAGGAGCTGCAAAACTCGCTATTCCAGCACTATTTTTGTCCGGCCTAAGTGCTCTGGTTTATGGCATTTTAACAAAGAAACGAGGTGATAATTGCTATAAATCTATAATTGCAGGGCAGCAGGACGCTTTAGAAAATGATTTATCGGATCCGAAATTGTTCTTAGAACTTAACGAAAAACGGGTCAATGAAATAAAAGAAAATCCTCATTACCAATATGCAATAAATATGGATACCGAGGTTGATAGATCAAATTTCTTTTTAGGTTATTCTTTCAAGAAGTATAAAAGTTTCTTTAAAGATATAGATAAAAGAACACAAATAATTGAGCATACGAAGGCGCCGGAGAACAGTCAGTTAGCACAAGCAATAAATTTTATAGATAACAGAGCCCAGAATTATAATAATAAAATTGTTACAGGAATGCATATATTATATTCTGGGCTTTGTGCTGCTGGGGCAGGTGTTGGAATTGCCCTTAACGCTATTGCAAAAAAACATAAGAAGTTTTCCATACCTCTTAAGTTCGGCGCAATGGTGTCTGCTTTAGTTCCTCTTTGTGCACTTGCAAAAGTTTCCCAAAAATCCTTTTTTAGCGATATAGAACAAATCTCCAGGATAAAAGCTAAAGAGGATTTTTTAAATGGTAAATATGATGATAAAAGTTCAATAAGTACATATTTGGATTATAACAAATCAAAAGATAAATATATTCAAAAACTGGAAAAACAAGAGAAATTATCTTCTATAAAAAATAATATAATTAAAAATTCAGAGGCTGATGAAAATGAAATTGCAGAAGCAAAAATTTTTCAGCAGGAGTTCAAATCTGCAATAAACTCAAAAGACAGGGCCGATAAACATAGAAAGGCAGAGCTCAATAACAGTTTTACAAGTGATTTTATATTGAATGTTGCAGCATCAAGTCTTTTATACCCAGTGATGATTGCGATTAATCGTCAATTTGGTATTAAAATTCAGAAACCTTTATCAGGTTTAAAAAACGGAGTTATTGGAAGTGTTGTAATGTCGGCAGTTTGCCTTATGAATGCAGGTTTGACCAAGCTGTTGAACAAAAAGTATAATAATTATAATAATAAGTAATTAAAAGAGAGTGACTGACAAAAAAAGTCACTCTCTTTTATAATACATTTATTACCGATTACTGACCGAATGCAATATCTTTAAACATTCGCGTATCAAGATAGTCATCGCGCTCAGCGGGTGTCATTTTATCTACCACACTTTGTTCGAGTGCTAATCCAGCCGCACCAATAGCTGCAACTCCCAATGTCGCAAGAGCTGCAGTGCCGGCGCCGGACGCAGCTGCCGGTGCTGCATTTTTAATAATTTCTCCAGCTGCTTGTTCCCAATGTCCTTTAAAATAAGGCTTATTACTATTTTTTCTTGAATTTACAACATTAGCATTCTGAATAAACCCCATACCAATTGCATTTATACGCATTTTATACTCCTTTCTAAACACTAACTAATTCTATCCTCCTAATATTTTTGTGTCAATATGTACTTATATTATTTTTGTGTTATAATAACTCTGACCCAATAAATAGCGAGGTGGATTTCATCCAAATTCATTATTTGTGAAATAATATATGTAATGTATAATGTTATTGTCACTTTTATACATAATAAGAAAGGAAAATAAGAAATGAGTTTTGTACCTGTAGTAATAGAACAATCAAGCAGAGGCGAGCGCTCTTTTGATATCTTCTCACGACTATTGAGAGAAAGGATTATCTTCTTAGGAACGCCGGTTGATGATATGGTTGCGAATCTTATTGTAGCCCAGCTTTTGCTCTTGGATAGCGAAAACCCGGAAAAAGATATTATGCTTTATATCAATTCTCCCGGAGGAAGCGTTACTGCTGGTTTAGCAATATATGACACAATGCAGCACATAAGAGCTGATGTACAGACTATCTGCTTAGGCCAGGCAGCTTCTATGGGTGCATTTCTATTATGTTCAGGTGCAAAAGGTAAGAGAATGGCTCTTCCTCATTCAAGAGTGCTTATTCACCAGCCTTTGGGCGGCGCTCAGGGGCAGGCTACTGATATCGAAATTCAGGCGCAGGAAATCTTGAGGATTAAAAAGACTTTGAATGAGATTATGGCTTCTAACACAGGCCAGTCAATCAAAAAGATTGAAAAAGATACTGATAGAGACTATATCATGACACCTCAAGAAGCACTTGAGTATGGTATGATTGATAAAGTCATTACAAAGGATGCTGTATAGCGTCTATGCTCATCCGGGGAAAGTTTTCCCCGGCGGTAAACCGATTAACAGGAGAATAATATGCCATCAGGTGAAAGATTAAAATGTTCATTTTGCGGAAAAACTCAGGATCAGGTTAAGAAATTAATTGCCGGCCCTGATGTATTTATCTGTGATGAATGCGTGGAACTTTGTAATGAAACTATTGATGCAGAATTTTTTGAAGCAAAAGAAAAAAACGGTGAAAAGCCTGAAAAACACTCAGAGGACTTTGAAGACAAACCAATTCCAAAGCCTCATGAAATTAAGGCATATTTAGATCAGCATATAGTTGGTCAGGATGATGCAAAAAAAGTTCTTTCAGTGGCTGTTTATAACCACTATAAGCGATTGAAACATAACCAAAAAGAGGATACCAATGGAGTTGAAATCCAAAAATCGAATATCCTTCTTGTTGGTCCAACAGGAAGCGGTAAAACATTATTGGCTCAAACATTAGCAAAAATGCTTGATGTTCCGTTTGCAGTAGCTGATGCTACAACTCTTACAGAAGCCGGTTATGTTGGAGACGATGTAGAAAATATTCTTTTGAGGCTTTACCAAAATGCTGATTATGATGCTAAAAAAGCTGAAAAAGGTATTATTTATATTGATGAAATCGATAAGATTGCAAGAAAATCAGAGAATACTTCAATAACCCGTGATGTTTCGGGAGAAGGTGTTCAACAAGCTTTATTAAAGCTTATTGAAGGTACGATTTCAAATGTTCCACCTCAGGGCGGCAGAAAACATCCTCAGCAGGAAATGATTCAGATTGATACAAGCAATATCCTGTTTATTGTTGGCGGTGCGTTTGTTGATTTGGATAAGATTATTGAGCACCGTGTTAAAGATGGTTCTTCAATTGGGTTTGGTAAATCTGCTCCTACGCAGGCTGAGAAAGAACAAAATGCTTCAAGAATGCTTAAGAAATTACAGCCGGAGGATTTGCTTAAATTCGGTTTGATTCCAGAATTTATAGGCCGTATTCCTGTTTATGCAGTGCTTGATGCATTGGATGAAAAAACATTGAAAATGATTCTAACGGAACCTAAAAATGCCATTATAAAGCAATACCAATGTTTGCTTAAAATGGATGGTGTTGATTTGGAATTTGAGCCTGAAGCTCTGGATTTAATTGCGCAGAAAGCTTTAAAACGTAAAACGGGAGCTAGAGCTTTGCGTTCAATTGTTGAAGAGTTAATGCTTGATGTTATGTATGATATACCGACAACGCATGATATAACCAAGTTTACGATAACTCGTGAAATGGTCGAAAAACAAGACGAAATTGATAACCAAGCAGAATTGATTCATTTACCGAATAATAATACTTCGGATTTGTCTAAAAAAACTAGAGCTGAGATTGCTTAGTTAAGAATTTTATTATAAAACAATAAAAGCGGTATTTTCTAAATTTACCGCTTTTATTATTTTTATTTTATATGTTTTTTATATTGTTTAGAATCTCATAAAATTCATTTTATGTTTTTCTAAATAAGTTTTTAAATCTCTTTTGATTTCGGGACAAAGGATATAAAGAACTATGATATTAGGAACACAAAGTGCAATCATCATAGCATCAGTAATATCTATAACTGATTTTACATTCATTGCGGAACCTATAATAATGAATAGACAGTATATAAGGTTGAATGCAAGAACACGTTTTTTGCCTTCACCAAATAAGAAAGTCCAGGCTTTTTGTCCATAATATGCCCAAGAAATTAATGTAGAAAGTGCAAACATTATGGCAATAGCTGAAAGTATGACAGGGAAGAATGGTATTACTGATTGGAATGCATTTGAAGCAAGTTCAATACCCGAAATTTCTTTCGTTGCCTGTGTGCAAGCTCCTGAAAATACAATTGCAAATGATGTGAACAAGCACAGAACACCGGTCAAGAATGTTTCTATAAGTGCGACAAATCCTTGAGATACAGGTTCTTTAGTTTGAGCTGTCGCATATACAATTGCAGCAGCGCCAGTTCCGGCTTCATTACATTGTACAGAACGTCTTAGCCCAATTATAATTGTACCGAAGATTCCGCCGGCAACGGCAGTTGGGTGGAAGGCTTCTTTTAATATTAGCATAATTGCGCTCGGTATATTCATAAAGTTTGCAAAAATTACAATCAGACCTGATACGATGTACATAATACACATTGTCGGAGTTAAAATCGTGGTAACTTTTGCTATACTCTTAATCCCTCCAACGATAACCATACCTATAAGTATAGCAACAATAAGTCCTACAACCCAAGTAAAACCTTGTAGGAAACTATGTTCTCCGCCGGTTATAAATACCATTTGATGCGCAGTTTGGTTAATTTGAATCATGTTTCCGCCTGTTATACCGCCTCCAATACAGAGAATTGCATACACAACAGAAAGAGGCTGTCCTAACCAGCGCATTTTTTTTCTTGTAAGTCCGTGTGCAATATAATGCATTGGGCCACCAGATACGGAACCGTCAAGGTTGAATTTACGGTATTTAACAGCGAGTGTTGCTTCAACAAATTTAATTGACATACCAAGAAGTGCCCCTGCAAAAATCCAAAATGCAGCACCCGGACCGCCTATAGAAATTGATATTGCAACACCTGCAATACTGCCGATTCCAATTGTGCCGGATAAAGCTGTTGCCAAAGCTTGAAATGAAGATACTTCTCCAAATCCTTCATGGCTTTTTTCAGCTGGTTTCCGAATTACGTCTATTGCGTGTTTGAATCCCCAAACAGAAATTCCTTTAAAATATATTGTAAAAAAGAAACCTGCAATAAGTATCCAGAAAATAATTAAAGGAACATCATAGCCGCAGATTTTTATAGGAAAAAATATCATTTTTGCAACAGCATCAGAAATTGGCGCAATATTTTTGTCCATAAATTCGTCTACTGTCATTGCTTGAGCAGAATTTAAGCTCATTAACATCGTAAAAAACATAATTAAAAATCTTGTCATAATCTCTTTCCCTTAATTTCCGACTAATGTGTCCAACTTTATTTATTCTATCAAAAACATGTCAAGTTCTTACAAAATCTTTACAGTTTTATTGGAAATGTTACATTTAGATTTTTTCTGTTTCAATTTCTTTTTTCCAGCAAACATAAAAATAAATAGCTAAGAAAAAGTATACACTCCACATAATAACGGTAGAATAAACTTTTTCTCCATTTAAAGCTATATCAAGCCACATAATTGCAGACAAACCATTCACAATCATCCAAACAATCCACTGTTCGATATTGCGTTTAACAGTAAGATACATGCCGGCAATTGAAAATATAGTTGTTATTCCGTCTATATATGGGCTTTTATCGTTTATACTAGACAGAACCAGAATTGTTATTATGGTTAATAATAAAGTTATAATTATTAATCTATTCTTTTCTTTTATAGTCATATAAGTTTTTATAATTTCTTTTTTGTTGGTTTTAAGATGCTGCCTCCATTTAAAGAATCCCAATATTTGCATTGGAATATAGTATAATGCATATAATAAAAGGTTTCCCCATAAAGCATTACAAAAAGCTAAATAACAATAAAACCCCGAGCCTGTTATTCCAAACAAGTAGCAAATGGGTTTGCCTTTTCCTGCTAATATTGTGTATGTAATACCAAAAAAGGCTGATATAATAGCAGCAGGAGAATCTTTTGATATTATAGCTGTGGTGAATAAAAAAGCGTATATAAAAACAAATCCAAAATATTTCACAAAAATGTTTGTATAATGTTTTAATCTTGTCATATTTATGTTATCTAATAAAAATAGATGAAAGTAAATTCACAAAGGGATATCTCATTCAAAGGATTTTATAATAATAAGACTCTAAAAAAGGGGCTGGAGTTTGCGGCAGATAATGGCGCACTTTTTGCTGCAACAACAACTTTGGCATTATCTGCAATAGTCCGTCCTATGGCAATTTGGCTTGCGCCGCATACTGATAAGGAGAATAAAAAACTTGCCTGTGCAAAATCAATATCATCTAGCGCAGCGGGATTTCTTTTAACCTTAGGGCTCTCAATGCCTCTTAGTGCAGCAATAAAGAAGATAGATAAAAAACCAAGAAAATATCTTAAGCCGGAGAGTATTAAAAATTTGCGAGATAAGGGGGTAAAGCTTGATGAATCAAAGGGTTATACATTTGCAACTCAATTGTTCAAGCTTGGTGTAGGGCTTATTGTTGCAGCGCCTAAGGCAATTCTTACTTGTGCTGGCATGCCGTTTATAATGCATAATTTATTTCATCAGCCTAAAGTTCAAAATAGAAATGATGAAAAGAATCTTAGTTTTAAAGGTAAGAGCAGCGAGAGATTAGCTAATTCTATCGGGAATATATTAAATAAAAAAGGTATGCAAAAGTTTTCCAAGCGGTATAAGGATTCTAACTTCCCAATGCATATAATTGCAGCAACTGATGTAATAAATACAGCCGCATTTATACGAGAAACTGATAAAAGCAATAAGATTGCCGAGAGAAGGAAAAAAGCTCTTATTTATAACGCAGGAATTTCAACAGCCTTGAGTATTATAAGCGGCTATATTTTTGATAAACTTTTAGATGGTCCGGCAGAAAAGTTTATAGAAAATTTTAAAAAAGCTAATAGAGGTTTACCGAATCTTGAAAAGCAGGTAGAAGGGATTAAAATTGCAAAACCTATATTAATAGTTGGCGGCATATATTATATGGTAATACCTTTTGTTTCGACATTTTTGGCGGACATAGCCGAACATAACCCTAAATTAGATATTCATCACAAACCCAAGAAAGAAAATATCAATTAATCTGTGAGGTAAAGTTCATGAATGATTTCAATAATTTTATTTAAGAAATTTTTATACTTAATCCTATCAGCAGAACCAGAGAGAATTATATCAGCCTGTATTTTGCACGGCCGAATATAAACAGCTGCTTTTTCGTTGGCATTTTTGTATATAATATCCGCTGAATCGCCTAAATCTCTTTCTTTTGCTCTTATATAGAATCGTTCTTTTTTGATTTTTTCATCAATATCTACATATATCTTAAAATCAAACGCATCTTTTACTTTATCTGTAAGCGTGAAAAGACCTTCGGAAATAATGATTTTGGAAGGTTTAGCCAAAGTATAATTGTCATGGCGGATAGCGGTTCCGCTCATATCGTATTTAGGAAGGTAAGTTGCTTTGCCAGAAAGCAATTCTTTGATATGTTTATGCATTAATTCAAGCTCTAAAGCTTGAGGTACATCCAAATCATAATTTTTGGCAAACTCAGAAAAACTTCCGGCTGCTTTTACCATATCAGAGCGGTCATAGTAATAATCATCCGTGTTTACTCTTGTAATAGCATCATCAATATTGAATTCTGCGGCAAAAGATTCTATAGTATCAATCAAATCCATTGTGATTGTAGATTTGCCGCTTGCTGTTTCTCCTGCAATACCAATAGATGCTGGCATTTTTATTCTGCCTGATAAATATGCTGCAATTTTCTTTATAACAAAAGGTGAGTAACTCACAAGAATTGAACCTTTTGCCTTCATTTCCGATTCAAAGATCTTTTGCAAATAAAGCTCTATTTCATCACATAACGTTGTTGGTTTTGTTGAATTTTGCGAAGTTGTTATGTATTGCATCATAAAATCTTTTCCTTTGTTATATTATACACAAATTAAAACAAAAGAAAAGATTTTATTGCGCTTAAAAATAGAAATTTTTACAATTAGTTACACTGGGTTACAATGAGAATCTTTATCTACGAGGTGTAACATTTATAAATGGCATTGTGCCGCCAAGCATATATTGAGGCATTTTCCCATCCCATTTTTGGACAGCTTCATACTGAACAAGTGATTGATTCTGGCTTAGCGCACGAGCACGAATTGCCATAGATTTAGCTTCTGCCTCTGCTGCTATAACTTTTTGCTTTGCCTCTTCTTCAACTTGTACAGTTTTATTTTTAGCTTTAAGTGCTTCTTGTTCGGCTGTTACTTTGCTCTCAATTGCTCTTTCAAATACATCAGAATAATTGATTTCTGTCATCTGGAAATCTGTTACATTAATATAATTGTCTTTCAACTGTGCTTGAAGTTTAAATAGTATATCGCCGGTAGCTTTTTCTCTGTTTGCAATCAAATCCTGAGCATTCCATTTGCCAATGATATCTTTAATAGTGCCTTCAACTACAGGAGTTAAAATTGTGCTTACATAATCTGTTCCAACTTCCTGAAACAATTTATTTACTTTATCTGGCTGGACATTATAGTTGATTACATAAGTAATTCTTGCTTGTTGAATATCTTTTGTGTAAACAGAGGTTGTTAATGTATTTTTTTGAGTCTTTACGTCCATAGTTCTAAATTTTTGAATAAAAGGAAATATGAGGTGCAAACCTTCTCCATAGCTTTCAGGTTCAACTTCTCCTAGCCTAATTTTAATCCCTCGTTCGCCGGGGCCAACCATGACAAACGGATTACACATAACTATAAAACATACCAGCAGGCATAAAATCAAAACCGGCATTCCAAAAATTTTTTTGTCCATCATTTCCCTTTCTTATTTCAAACCAATTAATGCTAATGCTACATATAATGCTGCAACTAAAAATACGAAAACTCCAAACAAAAAGAGGATTTGTTTTCCATATTTTTGATAAAGATTTTCTCTTAAAATATAACAAAGAGTGATAATACAAAGATTTACTAAAATGATGAATGATAAAAGTAATAGTAAAACTCTTAAAATCATTTCAACCCTCTTTCTCAATCTTAATTATAATAAAGAATAAAGTTTTTGTTATCATATGCAAAGAGGATTTATATTATTATTCGTAGGAATAACACTGTAAACCTTGTCTACTTTTTGCTTACAAGAGCTTTATTAAACATTTGTCTGTAGTAATCCATGTTAATATTAAGATCTTCACCGATTTCAAACAGCATAGAAAGCAAGTCTCTATCTGCCTGACAGGTTATGTTTTGGATTAATTCAGCAATATTTGCAACTATTTTAGAAAAATAATAGCTCTGAGCTTCTGCAATATCAACTTTTATTTCAAGCTTCGCTATGCTGTCCAGAAGCTCTAATGTTGCATCCACCTGCTGCAAGTCTAAGGCGTATGACAGTCTGTTGATATTTTGTGCAACTTTTTTGCTGAATATTCTGGCAGTCGGAGTCTTATCTATCTCAATACCAATTCTTTTAGCTTCAAAATTGATGTCGGAAGCCTGCTGGATAATATCAGCATCGAGAAATCCTCTCGAGTCTACAAAAAGGTCGTTAAACTGTTTTGTCAGAACATATTGTGCTGAAATCTTAAATTCTTTAGGTATTTCAAGTCCCAGTGTCTGCATTTGATAGATAGAACCTTTGCCTTCGTTATACATTGATTCATATGTATTTGCAAACAGCTGCAAGCGGCCTTTAAGCATAGTTTCAAGTATCTTGCGTCTTTCTTCAATAAAGATATCCTTGAGTGTAAAATACTCTGCTCCGAAATATCCGTCGATTGTTCTTATAATTTCCGTAAGCGGTGATACAAGATAAGTTCTTACAAGTTCTTTTTGAATATTCTGGAAATCGTCATCCGTAGAATATTC
>CALUSJ010000094.1 GCA_944323405.1 Candidatus Gastranaerophilales bacterium | reverse complement strand
AAGCTTCAAAAGAGTTTAGAAGATTTAGAGCGCAAGGCGCCCGCAGCATTTGATGAGGTGTACAAGTTCGGCATATGGAAAAGAAAAAAATAAAACTTCTTGCAGTCCAGATGGAATCCGCTTTGGGCGATATTGGTTTAAACATTGAAACAGTTAAAAACCTTTTGATTGCTAATCTTGAAAAGTATGATGATACTGATTTTGTATTTCTGCCCGAACTCTGGACAGTCGGCTGGGATTGCCCCTCCATTCCAAAATGTGCTGAAAGTATAGAAGATGCTGAATCTTTAAGAATGCTTAAGGAAACCGCCTCAAAATACGGAGTGAATATTATAGGCGGAAGCTTTGTAAGAAAAGAAGAGGGTAAACTTTTTAATACATCTCCTGTTATCAACCGGCATGGTGAACTTGTTTGTACGTATGATAAAAACCATTTATTTTCGTATTTAGGCGATACTGAGGGTGATTATATTACGCCCGGCAAAAACCCTGTTGTTGCGGATATTGAAGGGGTAAAACTTGGGCTTACGATTTGTTATGATATCAGATTCCCTGAAATATACAGAGCGTACAGAAAAGCTGGTGCTGATATTCTTGTAAATATGGCTGCATGGCCTAAATCAAGAAGAATTCACTGGGATACACTTGCAAGAGCAAGGGCGGTAGAAAACCAGTCTTATATGGTTGCACTTACTCAAACAGGACTGCTGGCAGACGGCTCGGAGAATTTGGGACATTCTATGATTATCGATTATTCTGGAAAAATTTTGTCTGAAATAGAAGAAAAAGAAGGCGGGATTTATGCTGAAATTGATTTAGATGAAATGTATGAATTCCGTAATCAATGTACAGTTCTTAACGATATTAAAGACTCATATGAGGTTATAATAAAATGAAGAAACTTTTAGCATTATTTTTAACTCTCCTGCTTTGCACAACAGTAAGTTTTGCAAAATCCGTAAAGCGTGATTTTTCCGGCGTTATAAACGATTCTGATATAGACAAAAACTCAATTGCGGTTTCAATAAAAGACTTGAATACAGGAAAACCCGTATATGAATTGAACGAGAAAATTCTTATGCATCCTGCTTCTGTTCAAAAGATTTTAACCTTAGTTCCTGCTATCGATGTTCTTGGTGAAGACTATGAATTTACAACAGAAATTTATAAAAGAGGAGAAGATTCTTATTTGATAAAACTGGGGGCAGACCCGTATTTTACATCATCTGATTTAAAAAAGCTGGTTAATAATGTTGATATAGATGCAAAAAAAATATTCATTGATGATTTTATTCTAGAAAAAAAAGACTGGGGCGAAGGCTGGCAGTGGGATGATGATATGAATATTCTTATGCCGAGGTTTAACTCATACAACATGGATAAAAATCTTATAAAAATAACTGTTATGCCGACAGAAGCCGGTAAGACGCCGACAATTATTAATCCGAGCAAATATCCGCTTGTATTTTTCAACCACGTTGTGACAGGTAAGGAAAACAATGTAAAAATAACAAGAGATAATTCGATTTCAAACAATACGCTAATTCTTGAAGGTACGGTTAATAAGCCCGTTACTCTTTATATTCCTACGAATAATCTTAAAAGATATTTTGATATTAAACTGAAAAATGCGCTTGCTGATAGAAAAGTTTATCTTAAACAGAATTTTCTTGTAGATAATCAGGCTGATACAGATGTTGTGTTGGGAAGGGTTACGCATCCTATTGATAACGCAATTAGTGATGTTTTGAAGAACAGCGATAATTGCGTTTCAGAGACTGTTACAAAATTGGCTGGCGGGAAGGCTTATGATGATAGAGGTTCTGACCTTAATGGAATAAAAGTTTTTAACGCTTACTGCAAAAAAATCGGACTCGATAATTCAAAGATAAGAATAACTGATGCAAGCGGAGTTTCTAAAAATAATCTTATAAGTGCGGATTTTATTTCAGAATTTTTGGTAAGAACAAAGGATAATAAAATTCTTGAGCGGCTTCCGATTCCTGGAGAAGGCACGCTTACACACAGGATGTTACCTTTGAAAGATAACCTTAGAGCAAAAACAGGAACACACGGTGATTTAAGCTCTATTGCTGGTTATTTGACATCAAAAAGCGGAAACAAATATGCTTTTTGTATAATCATAAATGACACAACTTCAACAATTTCGGATATGAAAACTTTGGAAGATTATTTGCTAAGAGAGGCTTATCTTAGATTATAGCGGTGGAAAAATTTTAATAGATTTTTTTCAAGAACCCCAGACAGGGCTGGGGTGGGTGTTGTCACCAACATGCAAAAGGGAGTTGAGTGGTTGAGGAGTTTAGAGGTTTAGAAGAAGTTAAAAGGTATTTTTATTTTGAACTTTGTTTCATTATTCAAGCATTATGCTTGACGGATATTAAAAAAAAGTATAGAATGAGGCATACACCTAGTTGGTGATATGGTTATAATTATTTAGGAGAACAGTCATGTACCAAGATGAAACGCTTATTTGTGAAGATTGCGGCTGCGAGTTTGTGTTTACAGCCGGAGAACAAGAATTTTATGCAGAAAAAGGGTTAACAAATAAGCCTAAGAGATGTGCCAATTGCAGAAAGATAAAAAAACAACAACATAGAGGTAAAAAGAAAATGCACGATGCTGTATGTGCAAAATGCGGGAAGCAAACACAAGTACCGTTTAACCCGACACAAGGCCGTGATGTTTTGTGTAAAGAATGTTTTGAAGCAGAAAAAGCCGCTGCAGCAGAGAATCCAATCACGGTTTAGCGGCTGGTGACTAGTGACTAGGTTAATAAGCAAACAAAAGTGGTAAGGCATGGGGGGCACGCTGGGCACACGCAGTCCCCTCCCTATTTAGGGAGGGGGTCGTCACGCTTTGTGTAGACTTTGTTAACTTATTAACTAGCCCACCCCCACCCTTCACCCTTCACCTACTCACTATTCCCCTAAATTCTAATATTACTGTATTTTAGATTAAAATGTAATAGTTAATAGAAGGCTGGATTGCTTCGTCCTAATCGTCCTCGCAATGACAGGAAGTCAGCCACTCCTTGACCTAAAC
>CALUSJ010000093.1 GCA_944323405.1 Candidatus Gastranaerophilales bacterium | reverse complement strand
CAAGCGCATTTGCCCTGTTCCATTCCTGCTGGGCGTTTGTATATAAGGCTCTATATTGGTTAACGGAAGCCTGTGCGTTGTTTACATTAAGCTGATATTCTCTCGGGTCGATTTGAAAGAGAAGCTGGCCTTTTTTTACAAAATCGCCCTCTTTAAAATATTTTTTCTGCAAAAAACCAGAAACTCTTGCAATCACGTCAATTGAATACTGCGCCTCAACTCTTCCCGTAGCTTCTGCCGATACATTAACTTTCTCTATATGCGGATTATCAACTTCAACCTCCTTAGGTCTCATCATTGCTTGTTTTTGAATAAACCCGCCTATAGCTCCAGCTGTTTTATTATAAAATATTGGCACAATTATTATAAGAAGTATAATTATACCAACCTGTCTGCGTGTCATATTTATTTTCATATTTCCCTCTCTCCAACCATAACGGTAGAATTTTCTACCATTATATCTTTATTAAAGCCTTATTGTCAATGAACCCTTGTATTTATCAACCATATAGAGTACAATTGTTCTGATGAGTAATAATACTGAACTAAATTTTGAAGAGAGTATAACTTTTCAAATAGATTACACCTCGAATTTTAATAAATCATTTCGCAGGAGATTCAGCACTGCATATATTGATGCGGAACTTTTGCCAGATGAATTTGCGATAATATTTTTTCTTGCAAAAGAACCTGATATCTCTCAAACAACTATTGCAAAATATCTGTTTAAAGGCAAAGCTCACGTCGGAAAAATCCTTAAAGAAATGGAACAGAAAGGTTTGATAAAACGCAAAAGTTCAGGACATTCCGCACCTGCAAAAATAATTTTGCTTGATAAAGCTATAGAAATATATAAAAAAGGTTTAAAAGAAATCGATTTACTTGAAGAAAAGTATAAGCAAGAATTTACAAAAGAAGAGCATACTCAATTCTTAAATTACCTAAAACGTTATAGAAGACTCCTGAGTTCTTTTGTAGAAGTTGATTTAAAATAGATATAAAAACAAAAATCAATATTTATCCCCTCATAATCAATAAATATAACCCTGCTCCGAATGTAAAGATTTGTAAAATTTTAATCGGAAAACCTAAAGTTTTAAAGAAAAATGCCGTAAATATTAATATCAAAAGAATTAAAAAAGGGACATTTGATAAAACTAAAGGAGTTTAGAAAATGACTGACGTAAATAAGACAGACATCACTAACCGAATTTATCTATTTTTAGCTCAACAAGGGGATTGGGTTTCTGCTGCTGACCAAAATGGTGACGGTTATATAGTAAAAGCCGAATTCCGTGATTTGATGGAAAATTTTGACGGCTGGGACGGTGAGACAACAGAAGAAGGCAAAAACGATATTATCAACTCCTTTTGGAAAACCCTTGATACCAAGCAATCTGGAGATATTCGGGGTGCAAATTTAAAAAATAAAAATGCATTGGATGCAAATGAATTAGCAACTTTAGATAAGAAGATTGCTATGTACGAAATATTGAGTGACTTTACGGCAGAACTTAGTGCTCCAAATGTTGTTTCAGATGCTGCAAATTGGAAAAAATCTGTTTCTGATGGTTTAGCAGCATTTCTAGAAACCTATATAAAAAATGGAGGAAATGAAGAAGGATTATTAGATGAATTAAAAAGCGCTTCTGTCAGTATTGAAAACAAAGCTACAGCAGACTATTGCGCTAATGAATACTTAAGCAATGAAATGGGCTCGTTTAGTAAAGAATACGGGTATACTTACGCAGATGACAATACGCTCCAAGGAATAATATATAATTACATTCAAAATATACCTGAAGGTGCTGATGCTTACGATATTCAGGATACAGTTGTTAATATTATTGATGCATATTTAGCAACCGCCGGACAAAAAAGCGGAAGCACAGTTATTTTAAATACTTATGGGTACAATCCGGGTAAGAATTCTGAATTAAATGATTTACAGAAAAGTATTTTGAAAAAGACACTTGAGACAGATTTGGCAGCAGGTAATTTAAAAGAAGATTACGAAAACAACCCTGAATTGTTCGCAGAAGCTATCGAAAGCTATCTTTCTACTATTAAATACACTGATTTTGAAAATGTTTCTAAAAATGTATTGAAATCTTTCAAATCAAGTGATATTTATGAAGGACTAGAAATGAGTCTTGAGGTGCAGGCACTTCTTACAAGCGAAGATTTAAAGAATGCTTTAGCAGCAAATATCAGTGAATCCATTGCCAATAAAATTATTGAAGACGGCAAGTACTTAAGCGTAATGGATGAGATTCAGGCCAATGTAATGGAAAAAGCTCAGAACGGAGAATTCGACGCAGGAGGGCGCTTGGATACACAAAAAGCTATTGATTATTTGGTAGATCAAGTTTCCGCTCGACTCTCAGAATTCTATCCAAATGGATTTGGTGACATGAGCTTGAATGAATTGAATATAATGTACGATAAACTTGTAGAATCGGCAGAAAAACAAACTGATAACGATAAAGCTTTAGAAGCACACAGAAATGCCGCTATCGAATACTGCAAAGCGTTATCTACAAAGAGTTCTAAGTTTGCAGAAATTGTAAATAATGCATTTGACGGCGATTACACATCTGCTATCAATAAAATGTTACCTTCTGAAATTAATGATGCAATTCAGGAGTTAAAAGATGAGGCTACAAAACTCGGTGAAGCTAATGAATTAGTTATGACTGATTCTAGTTGGAATATATCAGAAGTACAGCTAGGAATCGGTAAAACATCTACATTTACAATTAAACCAGCATTTACTGATAAAAATGGTGTTTCTAAATCAGTAACAACAGATCGTATAACTTATAGTTCAAGTAATACAGGGTTAATAAGTATTGATAGCAGCGGTAATGCTACCGTTCATGGAACTACAGCAGGTTCTTATACCGCAAAAGTTTCTGTGATGGTAGACAATGTTAAAGTCGGCGAAAAAACTATAACTGTTACTGTATACGAAAACCCATCAGCCGGTGACATTAAGAATAAAGGTATTTATAACGGTAAAACATTTGCAGATATTCTTAATAACAATAGTGAAACAGTATGTATTAAGACATTCAGTAAAAATACAGACCTCAATGGCCCAATAAGTGAGGTTCAAAAGATTATCGATAATGTTGCAACTTCATTTAAGGCTGTTCTTCCTGCTACAGAATCAGCTTCAGTTGATTCGGTTGCAACCACATTAAAAAATTACTATACAGCTTTCATGCAAAACCTTGGATTTGGCAGCGACGGTACTGTAAACTTTACATATGTAGATGCCAACGGTAATTCACAAAGTGCAACTGAAAGTTATAGCGGATATACAGCGAGAAAAGATGACCACGCAGATAATGTTACCGGCTGGTGCGGCGATTCCTCCTCTGGTATTGGTACCGCAAAATCAACAGGCGGGAAAAACAAACATGCTATGTACATCGATGTTGGTAATATTATTACAAAATTCTTGGAAAGATTGGGTTTTGCAAATTAAAAAAACAAGAAGAGGTGTTCTTAAAAGAACACCTCTTCTTACTTATAAGTATTTTTTACTAGTATGTAATACTATATCCTTCCGCAACAACACGCCCAGTACAGCTGTAGCCGAAACGCTGTATATTACCGTCGATAGGACAAGCATCTTCCCAATACAAAGTACCACCGTTATCAAATATTACAGAATCACGGCCGCCTACAGGGTATAATATACCGTTCTCGCCTAAGTAGAAGTAGAATATATCACGCCCGAGAACATTTGGTGCAGCGCTGCCGTTTACATCAATAAATACTCCGGCAGCCTGATTGAATAAAGCACCGCCAGCATTAATAATTGCATCCTTTTCAGCTTCTGTCGGGTTTTGGTCTCTACAAGGAGTTATAAATACAGTTGCGCCGTTTTTTAATTCTATAATATGGTTCGTCCCGGTTCCTAAGTTCGCATCACGTGTCATATTGTTTATGACATCAGTGCTTACATCTGCTCTATCACTACGTGATCCTGTTTCTGTAAGCCCCGTTGGACGAGGATTATCACCATAATAATTTGCAACAGTTTCCTCACGGAAACCGTTTGTGTGAAGATGTTGGCCTAAGCGTCCTGCAAAACGAGGCTTACTAGCAAGGCTGGCTGCCTCCCACGCTTCTGTTTGGAACAAATTATCAACACCCTCTGTAACAATCATGTTGGTAAATGCATTTTCTAAGTTTGACATTGTAACAGATAATTTGGCTGCGTTTGCCTGGTTACGGCTGTTCATAACAAGCGCCGGCGCCGTTAAGGCAGCAACTACACCAATAATACCCAGCGTAATTAATACTTCTGCCAATGTAAATCCAGATTTTTTCATATCTAAGCTCTCCTTTAAATTAAGTTACATTTTATGTAACTTAATACATATTGTGTTACATAATAATATAATAGCACATTTTTCAAGGGTTTTGCAACCCATGATATATAAAATAAATAAAAATGATAAAAATCTTCTTTGTAATATCTAAAACCCAATAAAATAGAATGTTTTACTGATATACTATAAAGCTTTTACTATATTTAAAATCAGATTTTTCTAAAAACGTGTTAAAGCCGCTATTATACAATATTATAACCTCATTATTTTACTCTAATGCAACACAATATGCATTAAGTTACATAAAATGTAACTTAATTTAAAGGAGAGCTTAGATATGAAAAAATCTGGATTTACATTGGCAGAAGTATTAATTACGCTGGGTATTATCGGTGTAGTTGCTGCCTTAACGGCGCCGGCGCTTGTTATGAACAGCCGTAACCAGGCAAACGCAGCCAAATTATCTGTTACAATGTCAAACTTAGAAAACGCATTTACCAACATGATTGTTACAGAAGGTGTTGATAATTTGTTCCAAACAGAAGCGTGGGATAATGCAGACAGCCGTCCAGCATTTGCAGGGCGTCTTGGCCAGCATCTGCACACAAACGGTTTCCGTAATGACACAATAGCTGGATACTACGGCGACAATCCTATGCCGGCAGGGCTTAATGGAAGTGGTTCTCGAGCTGAAGACTCGGTTCAAAATGTTACCGGGAACATGGAAGCAGATGCCGCTTTTGGACGAAATGAGGCTGGAGATGCACTCTTTCCATTTCATATTATAGAATTAAAAAACGGCGCAACTGTTTTTATAACTCCTTGTGGTGACCAAAACCCGACAGAAGCTGAAAAGGACGCAATTATTGATGCAGGCGGTGCTTTATTCAACCAGGCTGCCGGAGTATTTATTGATGTAAACGGCAGCGCAGCACCAAATGTTCTCGGGCGTGATTTATTCTACTTCTACTTAGGAGAGAATGGTATATTATACCCGGTAGGCGGCCGTGATTCTGTAATATTCGATAATAACACCGCATATTGGGAAAATGGTTGTCCTATAAATGGAGAGATAACAGACTTCGGCTACAGCTGTACTGGGCGTGTTGTTGCGGAAGGATATAGGATAACCTATTAGTAAAATACTTATAAATGTTAAGAGGTGCTCTTTTGAGAACACCTCTTATAGTTTAAACATTTTTGAAATGTTTGATTTCAATAGTTGGGTTTAGAATTATTGAAACCACATCTATTCGATATTTCTTGTATTGTGGGTTTTCTCTCAGGTATGAAAATACGCCCGTTTTAATATTATTATACTTTGTTTTTGTAATTGCTTCTTCTGGAGCCCCAAATCTATCTGAACTACGGGTTTTAACTTCAACAAACACAAGAGTATCTTTATTAAGAGCGATTATATCTATTTCACATAACTTTGAAAACCTTTTATTTGTCTCAAGAATTTTGTACCCCTGTTTTTCAAGATATCCTTTTGCGATAGTTTCGCCCCGTCTTCCTGTTATAATATTCGACATTAGCTAGTCTCCTGTTTAGCTTTGAAAATTTCATTAAACTAATTTATTGTCATCAGAAGTTCACGTATAACTTTTGTTGCAACAGCAGTTGAGACTCCGCTGGAATCATAATCAGGAGCAAGTTCTACAACATCTGCACCTATAATATTAAAAGCGGATAAATACTTAAACCAGCCAATGAGTTCATTAAAACTCATCCCTCCGGCCTCTGGAGTTCCAGTGCCTGGCATTATGGATGTATCCAGAACATCCAAATCAACTGTTATAAATATATTCTTGTCTTTAAAAACATCTAATTCTTTATGCTCAAGGATTAAAGTATTATACTTTTTCATCAAATCGAATTCTTCTTTCGTGCCGGAGCGTATGCCGATTTGCTTAATATTCTCAAACCCGATAATCTCACTGCAATGTCTTATAACTGCAGAATGAGAAAGAGATTCTCCCAGATACTCTGTTCTTAAATCCGTATGAGCATCAAAATGAACAATCGCAAGATTTGAATAATATTTAGAAACCGCCTTGATTTCGGGGAGTGTAACCAAGTGCTCGCCGCCTATACCAAAAACTTTTTTGCCGTCTCTATAGATATCTTCTACGTTTTTTTCTATCAAATCCAAGGATTTCACAGTATTCCCAAGAGGAAATTCTAAATCTCCTGCATCGTGGAAATTACAATCGTCTAAATGCTTATCAAAATAAGGCGAATATTCTTCCAAACCCCAGCTTGCAAGTCTTATTTGTTCGGGTGCAAACCTTGAACCAGAACGATAAGAAACCGTTCCATCAAACGGCAGTCCTAACATTACAATCTTGGATGATATATAATCTTGGTTTTGCCCCATACAAGTTCTATCCAAAAACGGTCCTGATAACATAAAAACCCCCTGTTTTTTTATTATTTTACAATAAACATATATAAAAACCTCCGGCATAAATAAAGCCGGAGGTCTGATTTCATTATTTTTCTAATGGAGCACCTATTCTATGTACTCTTATAAAGTTAGTCCTTCCTGTAATAAGTTTTGGAATTGAACCAATGATAATAATTCTTTCGCCTTTTTTAAAGTTAGTATTTTCTAGTATATAGTCATTAATTTTTTCCAATAAATCTGCATCCAGAACAGTATCCCATTCCTTATAATCTGCAAAAATATCCCAGTAAAGACATAATCTTCTACAAGTCGATTCTTGATCAGAAATAGCAATAATAGGAACTGACGGACGGAGTTTAGATAATAATTTTGGAGTATACCCAGTATGAGTAAAAGCTAGTATTGCTTTTGCATCCAAATCCTCTGCCATTTTTACCGCTGCGTTCGAAATAGCTTGCGGCGAAAGTTCATAATTGTCGCTTATTTCCAAATCAAGATTAGAAAGACAGAAATTGCAGCTCTCTACATTAGAAGCTATTTTTTTCATCATTTTAACTGCTTCTATGGGATATTTTCCCATTGCAGTTTCTCCTGATAACATTATAGCATCTGTACCATCCAAAATAGCATTCGCAACATCACTTGCTTCAGCTCTGGTTGGTATTGGCTCCTCTATCATTGATTCAAGCATTTGAGTCGCTACAATACAAGCCTTTCTCTCTCTTATAGTTTGGTCAACTATGTATTTTTGAACGATTGGCACTTCTTCCGGCGACATTTCAATACCTAAATCACCTCTTGCTACCATTATTCCGTCTGAAACTTTGAGAATTTCTTCTAAATGCTCAACAGCTTGCGGTTTTTCTATTTTTGCTATTACAGGGATTTTTCCGCCAAAGTTCTGTGTATATTTTTTGGCAAGTTCAATATCTTTAGCTTCTCTTACAAATGAAAGTGCAAGATAATCCGCATCATATTCAACCGCAAATCTTATATATTCTCTATCTCTTTCTGTTACAGCATCCAAGCTTGCAGTTGAACCAGGAAGGTTAATCCCTTTTCTTGGTCTAATTTCTGTTCCATACAAAACTTTAGCTTTAACTTTTGTTCCGTTAACTTCAATAACTTCTAGACCGATTTTTCCATCATCAAGAAGTATCCTATCGCCAGATTTAACGTCATCCGCTATTCCTTCATAATCAACAGGAATAATTTCAGGATTGTTAACATCATCAGAAGCTTCTAAAACAATTTCCTGGCCTTCTTTTATCGCAATTGGATTTGGAATATTTCCAACCCTGATTTTAGGCCCCTGAAGGTCAATAAGAATAGGAATATATCTTCCGCATTCTTTAGAAACCTGTCTTATAAATGCAATATTCTGAGCATGCCCTTCCTCTGTTCCGTGCGATGTATTTAGACGGAACATTGTAGCTCCTGCTTCAACTAATGCCTTAATCATTTCGTAACTTGATGTAGCCGGGCCAAGCGTAGCTACAATCTTCGTTTTTACACGCTTAAATTTCTTTTCCATAATCTATTTCCTCTAGTGTATAAAGTGTATTTCTACATATGCCTATTATAATCTAAACAAAACTTTGAAAACTTTTTGTTCAGGATTTGTTTATTGTAAAAGTTCTTTTAAGTAGTTTGGCAGCGCAAATCTCGCATTGTGATATTCTTTATTATAAATCTTACAAGTTCTTGTAATCATTCCTCCCCTTCTTTCGTCATAATATGAAAGCGGCTCTACTGTATTTGAACAAAAAGCCCAAGCCCAATAACCTCCGGGGTAGGTCGGAATATTTGATGTAAATGTTGAACAAATCGGAAAAACTTTTTTTAGAAGTTTATACATTTTTTTTATCTCTTCTTTGTTCACAAAAGGTGATTCTGACTGCGCACACATTATGCCGCCTTCTTTTAAAGATTCTTTCACATTAGTATAAAATTCTTCTGTAAATAACCCTTCTCCAGGCCCCATTGGATCGGTTGAATCGATTAATACTATATCAAACATATTTTTCTTGTCTTTAATATATTCAATCGCATCCTCAACTCGAATTTCACATTTTGGGTTATCCAATTCACAAGATATAGTGGGAAGATACTCTTTACAAGCCTCAATAACCATACCGTCAATTTCGCATAAAATAACCTTTTCAACAGTATCATGCTTTAGCACTTCTCTTACAGTACCGCCATCGCCTCCGCCTATAACTAGAACTGTTTTGGGGGATTTGTGATGCATCATTGGTACATGAGCTATCATTTCGTGATAATGATACTCATCACCCTCTGTTGTCATCATTAAATCATCAAGTGTAAGGATTTTTCCAAGCGTAGAATCTGAATCAATAATCTCTACTTTCTGAAAAGGCGATTGTTTAGAAAACAATACTTCTTTTTGTTTGATTGCTATTCCAAAGCCTGCTGGCGTAATCTCTTTATAAAATTCTGTCATAATTTAATATTCCCCGCTAATATATGTATGTGCAGGTGGAAAACCTCCTGACCTGCTTCTTTACCTGTATTAATTACTGTTCTGTAAGAACTAAGCCCCGCTTTCTTTGCGGCCTCTTTTACTGTCATCATAAGCTTTCCAAGCAAAAACTCATCCTCTAAATCATTTAAAGATTCAACATGCTTTCTTGGAACTACAAGCAAGTGAGTATCAGCTTTCGGATTGATATCTTTAAAAACTACTGCATATTCATTTTCTAATACAAAATTTGTGTTAAACTCGCCGTTTATAATTTTGCAAAATATACAATCCATCTCACTTCCTCCATAACTTAAATAATAATAGTCTAAATAATATTTAATTGCAATTAGAAGTTTGTAAGAAATTTAATATTCTAAAGTACAAAATTATATCCTATCGAAGAATAGGCATGCTTTTTTTTACTTTTCTATATACATTCTAATATCTTTGTGCTAAAATCCAAATGCTAGGATTTTATTAAATCTATATTTAGAAAAAAAGGAGAAACTAATGGCTGAAAAAAGAGTATGGCTATTTAGAGAGGGCAATGCAAACATGCGCAACCTCTTAGGCGGTAAAGGTGCAAACCTCGCTGAAATGACAAATTTAGGTCTGCCGGTACCTCCGGGACTTACAATCACAACAGAAACTTGTATGGATTACATTAACCACGGTAACAAAATGCCCGAAGGTTTAATGGATGAAGTAAAAGCAGCTCTAAAGGATGTTGAAGCACAAGCCGGTAAAAAATTCGGAGATACTTCAAATCCTTTATTAGTATCTGTACGTTCAGGTGCAAGAATTTCAATGCCTGGTATGATGGAAACAATCCTTAACTTAGGTTTGAACGATGAAACAGTAGAAGCTATGGTTAAATTAACTAACAACCCTCGTTTCTGCTACGATTCATACAGAAGGTTTTTAACAATGTTCGGCTCTGTTGCTTGGGAAATGGACAGACAAAAATACTTCGAATCAGAAGTTGAAAAAGTTAAAGAAAGAGAAGGCGTAAAATCTGATACGGAAGTATCAGCTGAAGGCTGGAAATCTCTTATTCCTATCTACAAAAATGTAATCAAAGAAGTTACAGGAAAAGAATTCCCGCAAGACCCATATGTTCAGCTTCAAGAAGCTATTGAAGCAGTATTCCGTTCTTGGAATATTCCTCGTGCAGTAGCTTATAGAAACATGAACAAAATCGACCACAATTACGGTACTGCTGTTAACGTTCAAACAA
>CALUSJ010000092.1 GCA_944323405.1 Candidatus Gastranaerophilales bacterium | reverse complement strand
CATTATCGCCTAATAGAACATCAGTACCACGGCCAGCCATATTAGTAGCAATTGTGACTGCTCCGACACGTCCTGCTTGAGCGATGATATAAGCTTCTTTTTCGTGTTGTTTAGCGTTTAAAACGTTATGTTTTATACCTTTTTTATTTAAAAGAGCTGAAATATATTCGGATTTTTCGATACTTACAGTACCGACAAGAACTGGACGTCCAACTTTATGCTGCTCTATAATATCATCAACAACAGCATTGTATTTAGCTTTTTCTGTTTTATAAATTACATCTGGATAATTAATTCTTATATCAGGTTTATTTGTCGGAATCACTGTAACTTCAAGATTATAGATTTTGCCGAATTCAGCCTCTTCCGTCATTGCTGTACCTGTCATTCCTGAAAGTTTAGGATAAAGTCTAAAAAGATTCTGGAATGTAATGCTTGCAAGGGTTTGGGTTTCATCCTGGATTTCCACACCTTCCTTTGCTTCTATTGCCTGATGAAGTCCATCTGACCAGCGTCTTCCTGGCATTAAGCGGCCAGTAAACTCATCGACAATCATTACTTCGCCGTCTTTTATAACATAATCAGTATCCTTGATAAACAATTCTTTGGCTTTAAGGGCATTTAATAAATCATGGGCATACTGATTATTAATATCAAATAAATCTTTGCAGCCGATTATTTCTTGTGCTCTATCGATGCCTTCTTCTGTAAGAATAACGTTTTTGTTCTTTTCATCAACTTCATAATCCTTGTTTTTTTCTAATTGAGGCGCAACTTTTGCCATAAGTGTATAAGTATCGGCAGACTTTTCAACTCGGCCGCTTATAATAAGCGGAGTTCTTGCTTCATCAATCAAAATACTGTCAACTTCATCGATTATTGCATAATTGTAAGGTCTTTGAACAAGCATATCTTTTGAGGTTGCCATATTATCTCTTAAGTAGTCAAACCCGAACTCATTGTTCGTACCATAAGTAATATCACATCTGTATGCAGCACGCTTGCGTTCAAATTCTTCGGCATCATGTTGATTAGAAAGAATTACACCGACAGTTAAACCTAAAAACTTGTAAATTTGTCCCATCCATTCGCTGTCACGTTTTGCCAGATAATCATTAACAGTAACAACGTGAACACCTTTACCAGTAAGCGCATTTAAATACGCCGCTAAAGTGGCAACAAGAGTTTTACCTTCACCTGTTCTCATTTCTGCTATATGACCATTATGCAAGAAATATCCGCCTATAAGTTGAACATCGAAATGACGCATGTTAAGGACTCTCTTCCCCGCCTCACGCACTGTTGCAAACGCTTCAGGCAAAATTTTATCCAAGGCTTCTTTTTCTAAAATTCTATCAGCTTTTTCATTATCAGATGTTGGGCGGTTTGCTAATATCGCTTTAAATTCATCTGTTTTTGCTTTTAATTCCTCGTCAGAAAGCTTTTCAAACTCAGGTTCTAAAGCATTTATATGGTCAATAATACCTTGTATTTTTTTAACTTTTTTTTCATTGGGATCACCCATTAGTTTTAGTAAGCAATTTATCATAATTATCCTCTCCAATAAAAATAATAATAGCACAAACAAGTAAAAATTCGTACAAACAGCGAAAATAATTATCCAACAGAGCTATATAAGGTCTTGGCTTATTTAATATGTCGTATTCTTTGTTTTTTTCATCCCTACTTTACGTGTAAAAAGGGTTGTAATATAATTTACTTAAAGGGGAAATATAAAGTATGAAAGAACAAAAAATTGCAGTAATAGGTTATGGTATTTGGGGACGTAATATTGTTCGGAATTTTTATAATTTAGAAGTTCTAGATACCGTATGTGATTTAGATGAAGAATCTCTCAAGACTGTTAGAGAACAGTTCCCGGGAGTAAAAACTACAAAAGATTTTAACGATATAATTAATGATAAAACAATAACAGGAGTTGCAGTTGTAACACCTAGTCATACGCATTTCAAAGTTGTAAAATCGATGCTTGAAGCCGGAAAAAATGTGTATGTAGAAAAACCAATTTCTACAGTTGCAGAGGAAGCAAAGGTTCTAACTGAACTAGCTGAATCTAAGGGATTAGTATTGATGGTAGACCATTTACTTCTTTATCATCCGGCTGTTAATCGTTTAAAAATGCTCATAGAAGAAGGGGTTTTAGGCGATTTAGTTTATGCTCAGAGTGATAGACTTAATGTTAATTATCACAAGAATGATAGAAGTGTTATGTGGGACTTGGCACCGCACGACGTATCTATGATAGCGTATGTAACAGGTAAAAATCCTGTAAAAGTTATTTCAGCTATTGGATGTTCTTCCGATAGGAATGCCATTATGGATATTACTCATATTGGTATAGAATTTGAAGGCGGCTTGATTGCTCATATTTCGGATAGCTGGATTACTCCTCAAAAGCATGTAATGCTTTTAGTTAGAGGAACAAAAGCTACCGCTATTTTTGATGATACAGCTCCTAATGATAAATTGAAAGTTTATGATAATTTTACACCTGCAAATACTCAAAACTATGCACTTGATTATCTAGAAATTGAACCTCTGAAGCTTGCTTGTCAGCATTTTGTTAATTGTTGTGCTTCTGGTCAAAAGGCTCGTTCAGATGGTGCTAATGGTTATGAAGTAGTAAGTATTTTAGAAGAAGCTGAAAAAATTATGCTAGGTTCAAAACTAGAAGATTTAAATAAAAAGAACTTTGCGCTTTCTAGAATGAAAGTGTAATAAGATTAAGGAGATTAGACTATACAAAGGTAATTAGGCCAGGAGTAAATCCAAAAGGAGTTAAAATGGCAAACTTTATATCAATATTCAGAATTTTTATTATGTTTCTTGCTGTGTATTTATTATATACATGTCAAGGGAATACACCTGCTTATTTATGGGCGCTTGGATTAACAATATTCGCTTTTGCGCTTGATGGAGTAGATGGATATGTAGCAAGAAAATTCCATGAAGAATCCAAGTTTGGAGCTCTTTTGGATATTATGGGTGATAGAATTGTAGAAAACACTTATTGGATTTTATTCGCAGTTATGGGGTGGTTAAATATATTATTTCCACTTATTGCAATAACAAGAGGGTTTATAACAGATACAATTAGAAGTGCTGCGATGGAACAGGGACTTACTCCTTTTGGAATGCAAGTTAATCCTGTTTGCAAATTTATAACAGGCTCTAAGTTTATGAGAATAAGTTATGCCGTTGCTAAAGTTGTAGCTTTTATTTTGATAATAGCTGCAAAAATGCCCGTTTGTCCTCATAGAGAGATTATTTGGACGATAGGTTTTTGGGCGGCTGTATTTGCAATTGTATTTTGTGTAGTAAGAGGGCTTCCTGTTATTATAGAAGCTAAATATTTATTTGAGAAAAAATAGATATGTTTAATGTTGTTTTATACGAACCTGAAATCCCACAAAATACAGGAAATATAGCGAGGCTCTGTGCTTGTACAGGCGCATCTTTATATCTGGTCGGTAAGTTAGGTTTTGCTCTTACTGATAAATACACGAAACGTGCCGGCCTAGATTATTGGCAATCCGTTGATTTACACAGAATTAATACAATGGACGAATTATTTAATATGTTTCCAGAAGGTTGTTTTTATTATCTAACAACGAAATCAAAAAAAGTATACACAGATATTCAGTTCAAAAAAAATGATTTTATTGTATTTGGGCCAGAATCAAGAGGGCTTCCTGCTGAATATGTTACAAAAAATACTGCAATAACAATTCCAATGCTTGAAGGCCAGAGAAGCTTAAATCTATCTAATTCGGTTGCAATAGTCGCATATGAAATTATAAGGCAAATTGGACTTTAAGCTGAATTATACTCTCAATGCCTAAACGGGTTGGCTTAAGTCTCATTTATCCTTATTCAACTGTAACTGATTTTGCTAAATTTCTTGGTTGATCAACATCTTTACCTAAAAACTCTGCAATATAATATGCCAGTAATTGTAATGGGACAACAGTTAGTGCCGGTGATAGAATTTCTGAAATCTCTGGAATTCTTATAATACATTCAAAAAGCTCGTTTAATTTTTCATCTTCAGAATCTGTTAATGCTATCATTCTAGCATTTCGTGCTTTTGCTTCTTCAGAATTCGAAAGAATTTTGTCATAGACTTTCCCCTTCATCAAAATAGAAAGAACCGGCATTGATTCATCAAGCATTGCAATTGGGCCATGCTTAAGCTCTCCCGCTGTATAACCTGTTGCATTTATATAACTAATCTCTTTAAGTTTAAGAGCTCCTTCTAGTGCTGTTGGAAAATTTATACCACGAGCTATAAAGATAAAATCTTTTGAATTGGCAAATTTTCTTGCGAATTTTTGAATATCTTCTTTATGTGCTAAAACTTTTTCTATTTTTTGCGGTAAAATTATCAATTCATGTTTCAAATCACCTAAATCACATGCACCTTTCACCTCTGCCATATAAATTGCTAATAGATAAAAAGATATTAATTGAGCAATATAAGATTTAGTTGCCGCAACAGAAACTTCTATACCTGCATTTACAGGAATAAGACTATCTGCTTCACGAGCCATAGTTGAATCAGGCCTATTTGTTATTATTAGAATATGTGAGCCTTTACTTTTTGCTTGTCTAACTGCTGTAATAGTATCAGCAGTTTCTCCAGATTGTGAAACTCCAATTACCAAAGTATTTTTATCTGTTATAGTTTTTCTGTAAATATATTCACTGGAAGGCTCAACATCAACAGGTATTTCACAAAATTCTTCTATTAGATATTTGCCGACCATTGCAGCATGTAACGATGTGCCGCAGGCAACAATTTGAATTCGACTTAATTCTCTAAGTTTTTCTTTGTCTAGTGTAACTTCTTTTAAACTAACATTCTCATCTACTGCACGAAGCTTTCCTGATAAAACATTTCTTACTACATCCGGCTGCTCATGAATTTCTTTTAGCATAAAATGCTTGTATCCCATTTTGCTCAAAGCAACTGGCTCCCAAGGAAGCATTTCAATATGCTGTGCAAGAGGATTATTGTCTATATCAATTAGTTTTATCGAGTCAGGTGTTAAAGTTACAATTTGATTATCTTCAAGATACATTGCTTTTTTAGTATATTGAATTAATGCAGGAACATCTGATGCAACAAAATTTTCACCCTCCCCTAATCCAACAACAAGAGGAGCATTTCTTCTTGTAGCAACAATCGTGTTAGGTAAATCCTGATGAATTACACATATAGCGTAAGCACCTTCTATTTCTTTTGTTGCAAGCCTAACAGCTTCTGTTAGATTATGCACTTCTCCAAACTTTGTTGCTACAAGGTGAGCGATAGTTTCTGTATCTGTTTGAGAGCGGAATGTGCAGCCATTTTTTTCTAGTTTTTCTTTTAATTCTTTAAAATTTTCAATAATACCATTGTGTACAACGGCAACTTTTCCACAGTTGCAAGAATGAGGGTGTGCATTTTCAACTGTTGGAGCACCATGTGTAGCCCATCGTATGTGCCCAATACCAATCGTAGATTTAGAAATCTCTGCATAATTTTTTTCTACTATATGTTTTAAGTTTTGCAATTTTCCAGCAGCTTTATAAAGTTCAACTTTGCCATTTACATTTACAGCAACGCCAGAAGAGTCATATCCTCTGTATTCAAGACTTGTTAAACCTTCTAATAAAATATCTACTGCACTTTTATTTCCAACATATCCTACGATTCCGCACATAATTACCTCTCTTTGTCTTTAGTTTAGAGGTTTAGAAGTTGAGAAGTTTAGGAGAAATTTTAAATTATTTTTAAATATAACGCATTTTTCCACGGTAAAATTTTTATAACTTTTTCTCAACTTCTAAACTTCTAAACTTTTCAACCTTATTTTTAATTTTAACACAAACTTCTTTCTTAGCTAATTAAGATTTTCTAAAGAAGTTTTTAATTTTATAAATACCAGCAATACCTGCTGTTAGAAGAGTTACTCCGCCGAATATTTTAAAATACAATTTTTTATTAAATTCATGTTCTTTTTTTTCTTGCTTTGCCTTTTGATAAATATCAGTATTAATTGCTTGCATTTTTTTATTAGCAGCATCTGAAGAAAATGGTTTGTATTTCGGCAATTCAAGGGGAGGTTCTGCAATACCAATATTAGAACGCTTTACTTTTGTATCAGTTGTGTAGTGTGATTCAATCATAATTTAAAAGAGTTCTCCATACCTAAGAAGTTTATGCAATCTTGATTTCGGAAGATACATCATGCCCGTTTGCGCAGGTATATCGGGGATTTTTTTTGCCAAACATTCTTCCATGTATTCGTTTGCCTGTGGGGATGTAAAACGAAATCCTAGTTTATAGAAAAACATTGCAGGTGATATTTCTTTTATAACAGGGATTGAATAAGTTACAATTCTACCCTCTGCTTTAGGATCAAACATAGCCTTTTCTGCTAAAGCCTTTATAGCTTCCGTCCCAAGTCCACACCGAGGTTTGGGGGATTGAATAAAATCTATAAGGTAACAATTTTTTAAATATTTAACCTGTCGTTTTATTTTTACTGAATTGCTTATAGGCGTCATAAAAAAGTTATTGTCTGGATTATCATTTTTTATTGTTGTATATTCCTCAACAATGTCAACATAATCATCATCAATTATACCTGGGATAATTAAATTATCCCCCCTTTTTACTTTTTTTACTTGAATATTAGCCTTTTCTTTAAGCTGCGGAGTCTTAAAACCTAGTATAGGCGGCATCCCTATACTTTGCGCTGAGGCAGCCGGCTTCGCAACCGCCATCTGCGGACGTACGTCCATATTTGTAACATTATTAATCATACCTACCTAACCTATATTTATCTAACCTTACTTATATAAAGTTTTTGTTTCAAAAAAAATTGCCTTTTTAAAATTTGAAATATAAAATTTGTTACAAAAATTTACATAAACATGCTCTATTGTCTGTTGCAAACGAATTATTATTTGATACGATAATTTTAGAGATTGTAACAAAAATTTACTTAATATTTCTTAATATATAGGGATAAAGGGTTAATTTTTTTTATGTGTGGATTTTTATATATATAGAAGTTATGTGTGTAAGGAGTCGTTTATGAAAATTAGCGCAATCGGAACAGATTATTCTAGCATTAAAGCTTCAAGAGCTAGAGGAGTAAAGGTAACAGAGCCACAGCCCAAGCCATCAGAAATTCCGCAGGGCATGAGCGTTATATCGTTTAGAGGGGGGAATAAGAGCCATGTTTTGCACGTAGTAGCGGAATGTAAACCATTTAACCAGGCTGGCGGTGTAGCTACTGTTGTTCAGGACTATCAACAATTGAACAATGCTTCTGCAACTGAAAAGGGAAAAGCAGTTTTTGTTACTCCTTTTTATAATGGCCTTGTTAAATATGAATGTGCCGATGATGCAGCAGGTTTTCAAAAAGTAAGCGTAGACTTGCCAAGAGTTCCGGAAGGTTTACCGGAAGGACATCCACTAAAAAATAAAGTAGGACAGCCAGTTTACATCAAGGCTGATTTATCGAAAACAACAGTTAAAGATGCTTTAGAAGCTCGTAAAGATTATTGGCTTTTAGAGGAAGTTGCTGATAAAAAAATGAGCTGGGGTATGCAGAAAGATGCCCCCGTTAAACTTTTAAAAGTTGTAGCAGATGCAAATAATCAGCCTTTTAAAGATGATGTATTTATGGTATTTACAGAGGCTACTGCATATGATCCAAAACCATATTCTGCTAATCAATATTCATCTCAAGTTAAAGATATCGTAAGATCATGGAATGGTGATCCTTATGCTAAATTTGATAAAGCTGTTGTTGAATGTATGGAAGACATCTCTAAAAAAATGGGAGATTTTGATCCAGGTACGGTAGTCTGTTCAGATTCACAAGCGGCTTATACGACACACTATATGGCTCAAAAGAATGCAGAAGGTTTAGAATATTTTAAAGGTAAAAAACCAATGCAAATAGGTCATAATCTTGGCGATGGTTATATCGGAATTACATCTCCAAGAAGTATGATAGTAAATTTAAATATATTTACTCCTGATGAATTAAAAGCTTTAACTAAATCAGAAGCACTAAGAGAAGCAATTGTTACGGGAGGAAAAGAAGAGGATACTTTCTTTAAGAAAATTTTGGAAAGTTTAAATGCCAAAAATAAATGTTCGGCAATAAGTATTCCTATACATTATGGAAAAAGCGGCTATTTGCAATCATTTGGAGTTGTATCTCAAGGTTATCTTGATGAACTTGTCAAAAATAAAGAAATAGCTCCATATATATGTGATGATATGAAGGAGCTTGTTGAAAAAGGCGTTGCTATAGGCTTAACTAATCCGCATAATTCAAAAAACTCTGCATTTACAAAAGTGGGATTACCTGGATATAACTCTGCTCAAAAAGTAAAACTTGCTAATGGTACGGAAGAAGTTATTGAACCATTAAAAATGTTAACGGAAAAAGATCGCGAGACTATCACTCTTGAACAGTTGAGAAAACTTAAAAATGAAAATAAGATAAATTTTCTTAATCGTTTTGCCACAAAATATGATAATATCCAATATTTTAATACGCAAACAAATACTTGGAGCAAACCTGGCGAAGGGACTTCTATGATTAGAAAAGGAATGGCCGGTCAAATGCCAATTGTACAAAATATTGATATTGATAAATATGTTTCAAAACTTAAAAAGGGTGAAGATGTTAAGGTGGTTGTAAGCTGGGGGCGCGGTGACTTCCAGAAAGCTTTTGATGAAGTTTTGAACGGGTTCAAAAATTATATACAAAAAACCGGCGATATGGACACACTGCTTATTATGGGCGGAGATTTAAATAATG
>CALUSJ010000091.1 GCA_944323405.1 Candidatus Gastranaerophilales bacterium | reverse complement strand
AGGGCAGTATCGGGGCCCGACTCCTTGAATTAAGCCTTGATACATAGGAGACTTATCTAAATTTGCTCTTATTATCTTATGGGTTTCTTCATTTGTTCTGGTTAAATAACAAGGAACCTGCGGTCTTACAGGACGATTAGGCTTAAAAGAATAAAAACTTAATTTGTCATCCCCAGGTTGAACCTCCATTTTAGAATAATCAATAGTTCTTTTATCGACCCTTGCAGGAGTTCCTGTTTTCAATTTTTTAGTCTGAATTCCGTGTTTTCTAAGTGACTCTGATAAACCAAGCGCCGGGCGTTCTCCGAGCCTTCCTCCGGGATATGCCTGAAGCCCAACATACATTTTTCCTTCAAGTGAAGTTCCTGTAGTTAAAATTATTGCTCTGCAAGAATATTCAAGGCCGTATTCATCAATGGCACCAATAATTTTCCCGTCATTAACCTTTATTTCTGTGATACAAGTTTGCTTAATCCAAATATTATCAGTATTTTCCAGAATATTTCGCATATACTGCGTGTATTCTTTTTTATCGGACTGTGCACGGAGAGCTCTTACAGCAGGGCCTTTAGAAGAATTCAGAGTCTTCATCTGGATATATGTAGCATCAGCTACTTCACCCATAACTCCGCCTAAAGCGTCAATTTCTCTAACAAGCGTTGATTTAGCAGGCCCTCCGATAGCAGGGTTGCAAGGCTGGAGCGCAATATTATCAACATTTAAGGTGCACAATAATACATTGCACCCCAAGCGGGCTGCGCTTATAGCTGCTTCACAGCCGGCATGCCCGGCTCCAACAACTATTACATCAAACTTGTTATTCAAATAATCCATAAGCAAATTATACAACAAAGAAATAATCAAATATTTCAAACGAGTTTTTTATTAACTATTGTAACAATTTGGCGGGAAAAGCGCAAAAAAGTTCATGTTTGCTTTTTGTTAATAGTATAATGGAATCCCAGTTGAAAGAGAAGGTGTATTGTATGAAAAATTTTAAGCGCAAATTATCAGCAATAGTTTTATCAGCAATGTTTGTATCTATGCCTGTTATGGCATCTGTGGAATTTACAGGCCCTATTGATACAGGACTCGGAACAGGCCTTGGACCAGATACAGGAAAAGGTTCTGTTATTAATGATATTACAGGCGGTTATGCAGGTATGAGCGGAGCTGGAACCGGCAATGTTAATATTAACTTTGATGGTAATGCGCATGTTAACTGGGATTCTTTGAATATCAACAAAGGAGAAAACTTAAACTTTAATGCAGAAAATGCTAATAATTTAACTATATTAAACACTGTAAACAGAGGAATGACTCAAGTTTATGGTGCAATTAATGCTGGAGACGGAATTGCCAAGTTGATTATTTCCAACCCGAACGGTGTTTTATTTGATGGGGCACAGTTTACTACAGCTGGCGACGCAATGATTACAACACAGCCAATAACGGCAGAATTTGTTAACGGTCAAATGCAGCTTTCAAATAATGTGAACTCTATACCTGTCGGAATGGTTCAAATAAAGGATTCCGATTTTAATGTCGGCGGTGAATTCAATATTCTTGCTCCTGCTATAAATATTGCAAAAGGTTATATTCAGGCTAAAAACGGTATAAAACTAGTTACTGAAAATGGGCAAGATTATCTTGCAGCTAATGCTGATAACGAAGATGCAATATATCCGGGTGTCAAGATGGAAGCAGTGAATATTGACGGCGATATATATATTCAAAACAAAGACGGCAGTGTCAGAACATCAAATGGCGGTACTATTAATGGAAATGTAAATGTTACGTCAGAGAATGGTTCAGTTGCGTTTAATTACAGAAATAATGGCGAAAGACTTACTGTTAACGGGAATTTAAACTCTAATGCAAACGGACAGATGACTTTTGTAAGAAATGCGGATATAAAAGGGAATCTTGCTCTTTCAAACAGCGGCGGGTTTGTTGATATAGGAGATGTTCATGTTACAGGAAATGCCGATTTAAAAACTACAGGGGTTGATGATATAACTGATAAAAAGTTTAATCATTTTGTACACGTTATCGGCGAAACTCAAGTTGATGGGAATTTGAATGTAGATTCATCACAGAATATTCACATAGGCGGTTATGATTATGATGCACAAAAACTTGCTGACGGCAAATTAACAGTAGGCGGGGATTTAACAGCTCATTCTCATAATGGTCATGTTATGACAACAATTGATACAAGCGCAAACAAGATTTCTTTAAAATCAGATACGCATAATGTTTTGACAGATGGTAAAGCAACTTTGACAGCTAATCAGTATGATTTTTCTGCAAATGGTTATATCGGCGGTTTGCAAGCTACTGATGGCATGACAGTTGACCAAAAAGTTTTGACATTAATGGAAAAATATTATTTAATCCCTGATACAGTCGGGACACCTGCTTATATAAACATTGCAGGCGGCGAAGTAACTGGGATTAACACTCCGGCAGGGGCCTCCGCCTATATTGCTTCAAATGGCGATATGACTGTAACAGGCGTAAATGCTGATGACGTTCACTTGACTTCTTACGGACATAATATAAATATTACGGGCGGAAATGTTCACGCAAATAATATTACAGTTGGCGGTGAAACTGATAAGTTAAAAGTTGATTATCCGTCTAGAGATTACAATTTGACTTATACAAATATAAGAGATAATGCTCAGGTTGAGATAAAAGGTAATGAAGAAATTACTTATAACTTGACGAATGGTGAAAATGGTTATAATAAAGGCCAGCAGATAAAGGGTGAGAATACATTCCTAGTAGGCCCTGAAGGCCCAGAACCGGGACCAGATCCAACTCCAGAACCGACGCCGGATCCTGATCCAAACGAAAGTGCAAAAGTTTTGAGAAGCTATGAAAGACAGCCTAATGTTACAGCAGCTCAACCTTATACACCAATTGCATATGCAGCAGATCTAGACGATGATGATATGAATGATAAGGGTATTCGTAAAAATGTTGATGGCTCTGTAACTGTTGTCAAAGCATTTCCAATGATTGATTAAAAATCATTAGATTATATGAGGCAAATATTTTCTCTAGCTGGTACAATAGAATAGGGGTTATTATACCAGCAAGAGGATAATATAAAATGCCAATAGAAGGGTTTGATTATAAAGGATTTGCAGCTGAAATGGCGGAACAAGCCAAAGAGCTTGTTCCCAAAGAGCTTCAAGATAGAGAAAAAGAGTATATTGTAAAAACTCTTGGAAACTTTACATTGCTTGCTGGAGAAGCCTTATATAATGATACCCAGCTTAATTTAACAGCTGAGCAGGCTGTTTTCATAACCCAAATTATTGCCGAGTGGTCTTTCCACAAATCTATAGATTTGATACATTCTGGCATATTACCCCAGTATTGGGATAGTATAATGCAAAAAATTGCATTTACAATATTTGAAGTTGCAAAACAAGCCGTTATTCGTAAGATACCTCAAGACCAGCTTCTTAAAGCAGTAGAACATCACGTAGTAAGAGTATATAATTCCAGTATTGAAGAGCTTGAGAAGAAAGGTATTATAGATGAGGAAATAAAAGTAAAAGCAGAAAGCCAGTCAAATATTGATGCCATGGCTAAAGCTGCTCAGGAAGAGCAGATGAGGCAAAACCAGGAAGCTGCTGACAAAGCTGAGCGGAATATGGAAGCGGCGCAAAAAAGAAGAGAAGAGAAACGGAAACAACGTAAGCAGGAGAAAGAGCGGGCTTCTATTCCACAGGGGATTAGTAATAAGCAGATGAAGCTTATGACTCTTGCGCTTGTATTAAAAATTCTTTCTCAGGATAAAGTTACTACAATACTTAATAAATTTGACTCTAATGATTCGCTTGCGATTTCGCAATATATGAATATGGCGGATTTAGAATCTCATATTGATGGAGACTTAATTTCAAGCTGTTTAAAGGAGATGAAAGATTTTCTGCCTGTTAAACGTAAGCTTACCAAAGAAAATGTTTTGGGTGATTTGTTAAGGATTTACCGAACAACACCGAGAGAAAAAATAGAGAAAATAATCAAAAATGAACGTCCATTAGTAAAGCGATTTATTGCTCAGGCATACGACGGAGAGTATTCGGAATTGCCTCTAAGGGTTGCGGGCATTGTTGCACAATACATTGAAGATAGTATATAATTGAATTATGATTATCAAGAAGAATAGTCAGAGACTTCGGGAGAATAAGGAAAAAACCATTATAAATAATCCAGAGCCGGCTCCAGCGCCGGTTGAGAGCGGTGCTTCAAAAAACGAACCTCTGAATAAAAATGCTCAGACTATTTCAGAACAGCCTCCGGCTCCGGCAGAGGTTCCAAAGCCAAAAGAGCCCGAGATTGATTTATTTGATATAGAGAATATAGATTTTACGCAGAGACAGGAGAGGCGAAGAGGCTCCAGAAGACGCGGTTATCGAAGAATAGATGATAGAAATCTTGTATCACGTGCTCAAGAAGAAGCTGAAAATATTAAAAAGTCGGCTTTTGAAGAGGGTTACAGAAAAGGGCTTGAGGAAGCAAAGGCTGATATAGATGTTTTTAGAAAAGATATTACCGAATTTATGAACGCTCCTAAGAATGTTTTTGAATATATCGCCCCTGATATTTTAGAAATAAGTGTTGATATTGCAAAAAAAATCATTAAAAAAGAAGTAGAAAGTGATCCTCAGGTTTTGATAAATACAATAATTGATGTTTTGAAAACTGTATCAAAGAGTGAACCAAAGATTAATATAAGAGTAAAACCTCAGGCAGTACAGTTTATCAAAGATACGCTTCCAAATATTACATATGAGTTTGGGATAGATGCCAAAATCAATATAATCTCAGACCCTTCTATAGAAGATGGCGGTTGTATTTTTCAGACAAACAATGGTATTGTGGATGCCTCAATCGATACTCAATTAGAAATTATCAAAAAAGCTTTGGAGGGAATAGGTTAGAATAAATAATGGCACAAGAAGACGGCGGAAATAAACCTATAAGTGAAATATTTTTGGCACTCTTTGTAATGATTTTAATATTGATTCTCATTATAGAGATGCCAAATTGGGTTATCAATTTTTCTATAAGCTTAAATATAACGCTTGGCATTGTGCTTTTGATGATATCTTTGTATGTCCAAAAACCGCTTGAACTTGCGGCCTTTCCTTCAATCATTCTTTTAGGAACAATGTTCAGATTAGTTCTCTCGATTGCATCAACCCGTCTTATTCTAGCTAAGGGTGATGCAGGCGAAGTTATTCACGCATTCGGCACTTTTGTTACCGGCGGAAACATGATTGTTGGCGGTGTAATTTTCCTTATTATAACCGTAGTACAATTTATGGTAATTACAAAGGGTGCAGAACGTATTGCAGAAGTTTCGGCCCGTTTTGCTTTGGATGCAATGCCCGGTAAACAAATGACTATTGACGCAGACTTTAATGCTGGTTTGATTACCCCGGAAGAAGCAGTTAAAAGACGTGAAGATTTACAGAGAGAATCAAGCCTCTTTGGTTCAATGGATGGTTCTATGAAATTTGTAAAAGGTGATACTATGGCCGGTATCATCATCGTTATTATAAATATTGTAGGCGGTTTGATTATCGGATGTTTAGTCAACCAAATGCCAATAGGCGATGCTGTTACGAAATATACCGTTTTGACAATCGGTGATGGTTTGGCATCCCAGCTTCCGTCTCTTTTGATGTCAATATCTGCCGGTATCGTAATGACAAGAGCTTCTGCCGGTCATAATTCATTGGGCGGTGATTTAACCTCTCAAATACTATCCAAACCTTATTCTTTGTTTTTTGCAGCTTTGTTCCTTGGGCTTATTACAGTAACTTCACCTATAACAGGGCTGCCATTTCTGCCATTCTTGATTTTTACAATTTTGCTTGCTATTGCAGGATTCTCTGTATTGATTAATGCTGATGTCCAATCTCAATTGGGTCAATTAGAAAGCGTACGGCAAAATATGCAAGATTTGGTTAATCCAAATAAAATGTATGAGAGATTGGGCGTCGATGTTTTGAGTTTGCAAGTTGGTGCAGGGCTTCTTGTCATAGCCGATCCTGATCAAGAAGGTCAATTGCTTGCAAAAATTGCGGCCTTACGTCAAAGAGTTACAGATGAATTGGGTTATATTCTCCCAAATATCCGTATTATGGACTCATCAGCATTAGAAGCAAATGAATACGTTATTTCCATACGTAATAACGTAGTTGCTTCGGGTTATGTTTATCCTGGAAAGTACATGGTTATTGCTGACCAATGGGATTCTGTAAAGAAAACAATCCCAGAAGATGCTATTGTCGGTGTTGATCCAACATACCAAACTCAAGCATACTGGATTTCTCAAGATGATGCTAGGGCTACAAAAAATGTTACAGCCGTCGATGCTACAGATGTGCTTGTAACACACTTACAAGAATGTGTCAGAAAACACGTTGATGAAGTTATGACCAAGACAGATGTATTAAAGCTTATGGAACTCGTACGTTCTCAAGACCCGACCCTTGTAAACGATCTTGTTCCGGCGCTTATTTCTACCTCAGATTTAAGAAAGATTTTTGTAAACTTAATAAGAGAAAAAGTTTCTATCAAAGATATTATCTTTGTTTTTGAACGCTTGTGTGATTATGCAAGATTTTCAAAAGAGCCAGATATTCTGTCCGAGCGCTTACGTGCTGCTTTAGGCCGCCAAATCTGCTTGAATAATGTTGATAAAGACCACGTTTTATATGCTCTTACACTTTCTCCTGAATGGGAAAAAACACTGGATGACAGCTGCCAGAGAACAGAATTAGGTACGATGTTCTTATTAAACCCTATGCAGGTTCAGGATTTAATCGAATCAACTGCTATGACACTCTTACGTGCCCAACAATCAATTGGCCAGCAGCCTGTAATTCTTTGTTCACCAAGAATAAGGCTTCCGCTTTATCAGCTGCTTGAAAGACATATCCCTACTATCGTTGTAATTTCTTATTCTGAATTGATTACTGATATTAGAGTAGAAGCTGTAGATACTATTGGTGAAAATTCAGGATACTAGATTTATTGAGAATATAACCACTATATTGTTTGCGTGATTTAATATTGTTCAAGAAAATTAGCTTGTCGGCTAATAGACTATTCTTTAAAGTTTATCATATAATAATAGTCCAAGTTTTTGCAGAATGCGGAATTAACAGGAGGGTTAAGAATGGTTACAACAAAAACAAATTCAAATATCTACATTGATCTAAATGTTTTAGCATTAGAAAAATCTTCGGATAAAAAATTAAAGTTGTCATCCGCAGCACATCCAGATGCGAATAATTTTTTACAAGAACTGTCAAAAGATTTTAATGTTATGATATATAGTCAAAAAAAGCGCTGGCAAGTTATTAAATGGCTTACAAACAATCAAATTGATTTTGCAAATTTTGGTATTACAAATTCCTTATCAAAAAATGCTATGATTGTTGATTTGCATTTACTTAACTACCATCGAAATTATAATAGAATGCTCAAAGCTATTCAAAGACATGGCAAAAACTAGTTTTTAACTATTATCTGTTAGCCGCATTAAGTCCAATATTATTTCTGGTATGACAATTATGTTATAATAGAGTCATAATTTTGTTATGCTAAATAATTTTCTAATAGAGAGCTCGGAATAATTAACTTAAAGAAAGGATAGAGTATGAAGAAAATCGGATTTATTGGTGCTGGCAAAATGGCAAGCGCAATTATCAAAGGACTTATAAAAACAGGATTTGCAAACTCTGATGATATAACAGCAACTCAAGCTGAAATCGACCAGCTGGAAGAAAAATCCAAAGCATTGGGTATCAAAGTTATAGGAGATAACAAAGTTTTAGCACAAAATTCAAATGTTATTTTTATTGCAGTTAAACCAAATCAAGCACTGGATGTATTAAAAGAAATTAGTCCTTATATCAATCAAGAAAAACTTATTGTCTCAATTGCAGCCGGTATAACACTTCATAAACTAGAAACAAATCTCCCGGCAAACACAAGAGTAATTCGTGTTATGCCTAATACGCCAGCACTTGTTGGTGAAGGCATGAGCGGAATGATAGGCGGAAAATCAGTAAAGAAAGAAGACTTAGACTACATAAGCAGCCTGCTTTCAACCATTGGGAAATGTATTGTTGTTGATAATGAGGCTCAAATGGATATCGTAACAGCGATTTCCGGCTCAGGCCCGGCGTTTTATTATAAAGTTATTAATGAAATCGCACGTGCCGGTGAAAAACTGGGCTTAGATTATGAAAAATCCCTGCTTTTAAGCATTCAAACAGCAATAGGTTCTGCTAAAATGGCGCTAAATAGAGAAATCAGCATGGAGGAACTTATTTCGAATGTTGCAACAAAAGGCGGCTGCACACGAGTAGGGGTTGACTGCATGGATGAAAATCATTCTGAAACTCTGTTTTATGATGTTATTAAATATACAGCAGAAAAAGCCCATGCACTCGGTGAATAAATAAAACATTTAATGTTGACAAAAAGAGGATGGCTAAAAATACCACCCTCTTTTTTATAATATAATTTTTTTACTTATATTTCTTTAAATATCAATGTTGCGTTATGACCGCCAAACCCAAAAGAGTTTGAAAGCGCTGCATGAACTTTCTTATCTCTTGCCTTATGCGGTACATAATCAAGATTCGCAACACGTTCATCCTGATTATCAAGATTGATTGTTGGAGGAACTTTGCCATCAGTAATCGTTTTTACGCAGACAATACCTTCAACAGCACCTGTGGCACCGAGCATATGGCCGTGCATACTCTTAGTAGAGCTTACAACCAAATTCGGATTCTTTTCTTTGTCGCCAAAAATCTTAGCAATAGCCTGAGATTCAGCTATATCGCCCAAACCTGTGCTTGTACCGTGCGGGTTGATATAATCGATATCTTCTGGTTTTAAGCCCGCATCAGCAAGCGCTAATTCCATTGATTTAATAGCACCATTGCCCTCAGGATCAGGAGCTACCATGTCATAAGCATCGGCAGATTGTCCGTAACCAACGATTTCAGCGTAAATATGAGCGCCGCGTTTTTTAGCAAGTTCATATTCTTCAAGAACCAGAACGCCTGCACCTTCACCCATAACAAAACCGTCTCTGTCTTTGTCATAAGGTCTTGAGGCTTTTTCAGGCTCGTCGTTTCTCTTAGATAATGTTCTTGCAGCAGTAAATGCACCAATACCAAGGGTTGTAATCGTAGCTTCGCAGCCGCCTGCAACCATAACATCAGCATCACCGTACTGAATAGTTCTAAATGCGTCTCCGATTGAATGAGAACCTGTTGCACAAGCTGAAACAATTGCCTTGTTTACACCTTTGTAACCATGCTTCATAGAAACACGGCCTGATGCCATATCTACAATAAGCATCGGAACAGTAAAAGGCGAACCCTTAGTCGGGCCTTTTTCAATCATTGCCATATGGTTTTTTTCAAATGTCTTAAACCCGCCGGCAGCAGAACTTACAAGAACACCGATTCTATACGGATCAATACCTGCTTCATCCAATTTTGCATCAGCTATTGCCTCATCAGCCGCAGCCATGGCAAACTGAGTAAACCTGTCCATTCTTTTTGCATCTTTCGGTTCTATATAATCTTCGGGATTAAAGTCTTTATCCTTAATCTCACCGGCTATTTTAACAGTATGACGTTCAGTATCAATAGATTCAATCAATGATACGCCGCTTTTCCCGTTAAGCATAGCATTCCAGAATTTGTCAACCCCGATACCGCACGGAGTAACAGCTCCCAATCCTGTTATAACAACTCTTCGTTTTGTCATCATTTCCTTTTCCTATAATAATAAAAATAATAAATAAGAGGGCGAAAATATAAACAATCCTCACCCTCTTAATATAAATTTAAACTTTACTATGAGTGAGCGTCGATGTAGTTAACTGCATCTTGAACTGTT
>CALUSJ010000090.1 GCA_944323405.1 Candidatus Gastranaerophilales bacterium | reverse complement strand
TTAAATTTTATTCCAAGGAAAATATAAATTGACAACAGTTAAAAAAAGAGACTGAGCACATTGATAAAAATTTACTCATTATTTAAATCTCTTAGTAACTTTTACCCAAAATAATCAAACCATCTGTAACAAGAAATCAAACCATGTGTTCCTTTACAATAATATTGTAATATACCTTATTTAAAGTGAGTATTATTAAGATTTGTAAACCGTGCATAAAACAACAATAATGCTCTTTTAACAATTTAATAAAAAGATATATCTTAAATAAAGGCAATTTTTAAACAAAAAAATACTTTATATGTATATAACATCAATTTACAAATTAAAAAGAGTTAAGCAAGTTTTTAATTTAAAAAGTACACACGAAAAGCTATTAATTAAAAGAAAAGAGATTTATATGCCGGATAATAATCTAGATATAAAAAAAAATGTCATATTCAGATACAAATACAAAAACAGTAAAATATATTGATAGAAACAGCAAAAGGATAATAAAAGAGGTAATATTCACGGATAAGAATGCTGATTTTAAGTTTGATGATAATGAAATGACAAGCATTACTGTTTGGGGGTATTCCGAATCAGGTCAAACAGCTGCCTCAAGAACCGTTACAGATTTCGACGGCGATGGGTATAGAGACAATGAATTTACAGTTTACGGATATAAAAAGAATGACAACGGAGAATATGTTAAAATAAAAGAACAGAATTTTTTGGATACAGAAAAAGAGGTGCTGGAAAAAGATATTCAATCTGGAATCGTTCGTGCTGCTGAGAAGCTTAAATATTTAACAATGCAAAATATCAATAATGACTATTTATCACAATATCAATTTTTATCACACCAAAGAACATTATATGAAATGTTATATGGTGATAGTTTTGATAGGGGAATATACTAGTTAAATGATATGGTAAATCACAGATTTACCACATCAAAATTTTTATTAAAAAACATGTCATTCTGAAAGTGCTGAAAAATTGAACTATTTAAGACGATTAATTTTTCGCACTGTTCAGAATCTTACCAATAAAAAGTATTATCTTTTGGGTTTTGGTAAGATCCTGAACAGATTGAAAAACTACGCTTGCACTTGTTTTTCTAATCTTTCAGGATGACAAGATTATTAATGGCAGAGGAGTTTAGGGGTTGAGAGGTTGAGAAGTTTAGAAGAAGTTAAAGGGGAGTCTTATTTTTGAACTTTGTTTTATTGATGACAAGTGAATAGTAGTTTTTGTCAGGCAGTGCCTGACAACAAATATTATTAGTGTCTTTTGGCAAGTATGTCAAACCGATAAATCGAATTTCCTATCCTCGCAATGACGCCACACAGTTTTATGATGCGGTAAATCAGTGATTTACCGCATCATACTGTACTTTATTTCAAATTTATTTGATATGAACAAAAAAAACTTATACCTCAGTTTTATGGGTAGAAATTATTACTTGTATATATTATTATGTATTTATACGTTAAAAGAGAAGAGGAGTTATATGAAAAAAATATTATTACTTTTGTTTACTTTGATATTTGCGGGATGTGTTTTTGCATCTGATTATACTGTTCAGAAGCTCTCAAATGGGCAGACCGCAGTTATATACGAAATAAAAAATAATCCGTTAGTTACTATTGATACTTGGATTAAAACGGGGTCAATTAATGAAAATGAAAAAAATAACGGAGTAGCACATTTTTTAGAGCATTTATTTTTTAAAGGAACAAAAGCCCATCCTACAGGCGAATTTGATAGGATTCTTGAATCAAAAGGAGCTGTTGTAAATGCAGCAACAAGCAAGGATTTTACACATTACTATATAACGATACCTTCTGAGTATTTTGATACAGCAATGGAGCTGCACGCTGACATGCTTTTGCATCCTCAGATCCCGAGAAAAGAATTAGAGAAAGAAAGAAAGGTTGTATTAGAAGAAATAGCAAAAGATGGTAACTCACCTTCCAGGAAGGTTTACGACAACCTTAATGATTTGATGTATACAACACACCCTTACAAAAGAAAGGTTATAGGTTCTGAAGATATTATTGGGACAATAAGGCGTGAAGAAATTTTGGATTTCTTTAATAAATACTATACTCCATCAAACATGACAACTTTGGTTGTTGGAGATATTGATACACAAAAAGCTATCGCAAAAATTGAACAATGTTTCAATCAGGAGTACAAAAAGCCTGTAAAAAAGCATTTTAGAAAAGAGGGCGCGCTTCAGAACCAGAAGAGAAAAATTGATTATACAGATACCGAATCAGGGTATTTAATGATTGGGTTTAGAAGTGTTGATATTTCTGGTAAAGATACTTTTGCACTGGATGTTTTATCAGAGCTTCTTGGCGGTGGTAAGTCTTCTAAACTTTATCGAAATATCAAAGAACAAAAGGGGCTTGCTTACTCTATTTCTGCCTCAAACAGCAGCTTTAAAGATGATGGAATTTTTTATATAACTGCAAACTTTACCCCCGCATCACTGGAAAAGCTCGAAAAAGCTATTTTTGAAGAAATAAATTATATCCAAAAATATGGTATAACAGATGAAGAATTAGAGCGTGCAAAAAATAAATTAATCCAAGACACTTATTATTCAAGAGAATCTACGTCAAATATTTCGACAGAACTCGGATATATAATGACGCTTACCAATAGTTCCGAACTTTATAATACGTATGTTGAAAATATAAAGAAAGTGAATGCAGAAGATGTAAAATCGGCTGCACAAAAATATTTGGGAATTAACAAGAGTGCTGTATCAGCAATACTTCCGAAATCAATGGAAAAATTAGAGACAAAAGCTCAAATAAAACATAATGCCCAAAAAATTTCTGAAAACAATGGTGTTGCTAAGTATAGTGTAGATAATGGTTTGACATTATTGATTAATGAAAACAAAAATAATGATATTATTGCAATTTCAATTATAGCAAAGGGCGGGGAGTTTTTAGAAAAAATCCCAGGTGAAGGAACTTTGGCTGCTGCAGCTTTGTTAAAGGGTACAAAAAAGTATTCAGCACAGGAACTTGCACAAATTCTTGATGAAAATGGTATATATATAGAACCTTCTTGCGGCGAAGATTTCTTTACAATAAACATACAAACCACTACTAATCAAATAGATAAGACTTTGGACATATTGGATGATGTAATAAATAATGCCGTATTTGACGATTACGAACTTGAAAAAAAACGTTCAGAAATGCTTTCAAAAATCAAGCAAATGCGTGATATACCTATGAATGTTGCACTAGAAAACTACAAAACCATAATGTTTGAAAACAGCGTTTATTCTCATTCTAATAAGATTCTTGAGAAAACTCTTCCCTCAATTCAGCGGGAAGATGTATTGAGATATTACAACAATATTCTTGATTCAAAAAATGTTATCATATCAATAAACGGTAATGTAGATTCTGAAAAAATAATTACATCCCTAGGTTCAATCTTTCAGGATAAAAAGGTACCAGTAGTAAACTTTGCAGATTATAAGGTGACAAAGCTTACTTCTCCAAAAACAGCCAGCGCAAAAATTAAGGATCTACAAACAGCTTGGCTTTTCATGGGCTGGCAGGCATCTGCAATTAAGAACAAGAAGGATTTCATCACTTTAAAAGTTATAAACACTCTTCTCGGCTCAGGCATGAGTTCCAGATTGTTTAGAAATCTTCGAGAGCAGGATGGTCTGGCTTATCAGCTTGGCTCTAGTTATTCACCGCTCATGCTGGGAGGTATTTTTACAACCTATATTGGAACAAATCCAGATAGTTTAGAGTATTCAAGAGAAAAAATTCTTAAAGAAATAAATCGTTTAAAGATGGAATTTGTATCTGACAGCGAATTACAAGATGCGAAAGACCGTCTGAAGGGTAGTTTTGTTATAGCTCTGGAAACCAATTCTGAAAAAGCTTCCAACATAGGAATGTTTGAAGCATACGGACTAGGATATGATTTTCTTAATGAGTATACAAAAATGATTGATGAAGTCTCTGCATCAGATATTATCAGTGTCGCAAATAAGTATTTCAATAATAATATCATAATGTCAGAGGTCAAATAGCAATATCTATTGCCTTCCTCACTTATTCACATTTAAAGAAAATTATAGTAATATATTGTTATGAGAAAAAAAGTATCGGGAACAGTTTGTTGTTTAGCAATATGTGTAGTTTTAAGTCAGGCGCAAGTATTTGCAGCTCCATCTAGTGCTTTTGCAGAACATTACAACATGGCTCAAAATTACTTGATGCAAAACCAGTATTCTTCATCCATAGTTGAATTCAGAAAATCATTAAGAATAAATTACTTGGATAACTCGGCCCGAATTGGACTTATTAATGCTTATTTAGCAAGAGCAACGTATTATGCAAATCAAGAAAAGAACTATGATAAAGCAGCGAATGATTTCAGAAGCGCTCTGTTTTATTTAAAAATATATCCTTCTAAAGAACAAACCATTCAAAATTCTGCAAGCATGATTGCTTCAGCAACAACTAATTTAAATCAGTGCTTGAAAGTTATAAGTTTTGACACGACTCCAGCTTCCCGCTATAAGAGGGCTGAGGAGTTAAGAGCAATTGGCAACTTCTCGGCAGCTGCGTTTGAATTTTTAAAAGCGGCTGAGAGTGAAAAACTTGCAGGTGATGCCAACGCTCAGATAGCCGATTTGCTCAAGGTTTTAGGAAATGAACCCCGCTCGGCTGATTTTTATCAGCTTGCTCTTGATTCAAAACCAAATGATGGGGTTTTAAGAATGAAATATGCAAGAACGCTTGATAAATTAGGGCGTTATGATGATGCGGTTACGCAGTATAACGCTGCATTAGCTAACTCAAAAGGCGATATGGAAGTCTTATATGCATTAGAAAGAATTTATATGAAAAAACTTGCGCAGACTCCAAGTGACGCCGAATTGAATGCGAATTTGGGTGCTATAAAACAAGCACAAGGAGATTTTGAAACAGCACTAAGTTATTACGGAAAAGCAGAACAACTAAATCCATCTAACGTTACGACAAGATTGAATGTAGGAACTCTTTTCCAGCAAAGAAAAGAATATCAAAAGGCAATTCAATCTTATGATTCAGTTTTAACTCTATACCCGAACAATACAGAGGCACTTCTTTATAAGGCTCAGGTTTATAAAGAAATGGGAGATAATAAAACAGCTCTAGGACTATATAAAAAGATTTTATCAATAGATCCCAATAACGCCGGAGCAAAGGCTGAAATCGCTGGTGCGATGCGAAAAACATTATCTCCTAGTGAATACATAGATTATCTTGCTAAAAATGGAAGTGCGAGTGAACTGTATGATTATGTATACAAGCTGCATCAAGATAATAAAATTGATGAAGCAATTGACGGCTATAAGACCGTTATTAACAAAGATGGTTCTAATGTAAACGCTTATATAAATTTGGCAATATGTTATGCTTCTAAAAATGATTATAATAATGCAGCAAATATTTTAAATACTGCAAAATCAAAGTTCCCTGCCAATAACTTAGTTCTAAAGACATTGCAGAGTGTTGAACAAGATTCCGCTTCAACAAAAATGGCAGCAGCATCTTCCAGCTATGAAAATAAGGATTACAATAAAGCAATAGAACAGTATCTGGCAATAAAACCTGCAACAGAGGATTCAATGCTAGGGATAGCATCTTCTTACCAAGCGCTGGGAGATTATAATAATGCTATTGAATTTTATAAAAAAGCAGCAGATATAAATCCCAAAAATGCAGATACCCCTTATTATATCGGATATTTGTATTCAGAACAACAAAATTGGTCATTAGCCGAGAATTATTTAAATAAAGCATTGCAACTAAATCCTCAGTCCGATGCAAAGGAACTGCTCGCTTATGTTAATCAAAACGGGTCAATATCAATTTTGAATGAGGGTATTGAACTGTTTGAAAAAAATGATTTCCAACAAGCGCTTAACAAATTTAATGATGTTTTGAAAAAGGATGCTAAGAATGCTTATGCTTACTATTATAGAGGTTTAATCTATGATGAGCAAAAACAATCAAAACAAGCGATTAATGATTATTTAAATGTCCTAAAATATTCAAACGAGTTTCCTATTGCCAATTATATGCTTGCAGTAGATTATGATGCTTTGAATAACTATAAAGAAGCTTATAAATATTATCAAAAATTTACTTCAAGTTATACAACAGATGATGAGTATCTAAAGTACGCCAAATCAAGAATGGCAGAGTTAAAACCTTATATAGGCGGTTAAAAAAAAGGGGATATAAAAGGTTTTGTTAAATATTGTAAAGTTTTTGCAAATTAAGGGCAAAAAAAATTTTTAGCAGCTTTCTTATATTAGAAGAAGAAGGTTAAAAATGAATTTAAGAATATCAACAACTAATTTCAATATAGTCCCAAAACCATCATTTAGAGCTGATGATAGAAAAACCCATCCAAATCCAATTCTTGAAAAAACTCCTAATGCCGATACCTTTGAAATGTCTGTAGGTTATGTAAATGACACACACGGTCAAACAAATAATATGATGAGAATTTTATCAGGCATAAAAGGAGATTTAAAAGTTTCAGCAGGAGATAATGATATCGGCGATGAAAAGAATGATAAAATCCATCTTGCAACAACCAAATTTTTGAATATAGCAGATATTAAAGCTACGGCTCTAGGTAATCATGAAATTGATATGACACAGAAAGATTGCATTGAAGCTATTAACCGCATGAATGGGGAAATGCTTGCTATTAATCTGGAACAAACACCGATTTCAGAACAGAGTGAAGATGAAATCAAAAAATTCGGCAGAGCTGATTTTAAATCTCATCTAAAAAAATCAACCGTTGTGGATGTAAAAGGTCAAAAAATCGGGTTAATCGGAGCATGTCCAATGGATATGCTTGAAAGACTAACTCATCCTAACTATTATACAGACTGTTCTGTAGATGATTTAGACGATACCATTGAACTTATTCAAGAAGAAGTAGACAAATTGAAGGAGCAAGGAATAAATAAAATTATTCTTTTGTCACACCTTGGGCATAAGCGTGATGAGGCTGTAGCTCAAGAGGTTGATGGTATTGATGTTATAATAGGCGGTCATACGCACGATTTATTTAAAGATATTAAAGAAGGAGAAAATTTATTCTACTCTAAATCTGGCGAACCTGTTATTATTACAGGAGCTGGAAGAGATGGAAATTATTTTGGAAAACTAAACCTAACATTTGATAAAAATGGAGTTATAACAAAAGCCCAGAATAATATAGGCAATAGCGGGATTTTTTCTAAGAATATGATTAATCAGTATGTTTTTGACAATATTCTTGGTGTTCCAGAGCGAGTAGGCTATGTAAAACAAGCACCTCCGCCTCCTGAAAATTTAGCAGAAGAAAATCCGCATGCAAACTTTGTATGCGATATAATGCGTGAAAAAACAAATTCGGATATTGCGCTTTGGCATCATAGCGGAGTTCGGAATTTCTTCCATGAAGGCGAAATAGACTCTCGTGATGTAAAAGATATGGCACCTTTTCTAGACTATGTTGTAGTAGCTAATGTACCAGAAAATATAATTGTAGAAGCATTTAAGAAAGCAATTAAAACAACATATGATTCTCCCGTATTAAAACCGGGCCTTTTAGCAGTTTCAGGGCTAAATTATACTGTAAATCCTGAAGAAGGAACGCTTACAGCAATGAATTTTATTGATAAGAACGGCAAAGAACATAAAATTGATATAGAACATCCGAGTGAAGATAAAACTTATCGAGTTGTAACTGATGAATTTTTAATGTCTGCTGGTGCGGATTATAATATTTTGGCTCCTGAAGAATTATATATTCAAAAATACCCCTTTGACAAAGATGTTTTGATAAGCAGCTATATCAAAGAAAAAAATGAACCTGTCGTAATAAATCATTACGGACGTATTAGATATGAACAGGATGACGATGATTAGTTGTCACTATTAGCAAAAAAAATTTTCAGACATTTTAATATTCTAAAAGCAGGAAAATATGAAAATATCATTCACCAACATTAACCCACATATTTTTTCATTTAGGGAAAATCATAGACCTAAAGAAAACAGTCTGGAAAAATCTCCTAAATCAGACACTTTTGAAATGTCTATTGGATATGTAAACGACTTGCATGGCCAAACAAACAATATGACTCGAATTTTATCGGGAATAAAAGGAGACTTGAGAGTTTCTGCCGGAGACAATAATATTGGTGATGAAAAGAACAAGGCGGTTAATCTTTCTGTCATAAAATTTATGAATATGGCAGGCATAGTCGGCTCAGCTGTTGGGAATCATGAACTAGATACCAAGCAGAAAGATTTTGCAGATACAGCAAATAAATTCAAAGGGAACTATTTTGCAGTAAATCTTAAGCAGACAAGACTCGAGGATGAGGATGGAGAAGAAGTCGAAGAGCAAGAGCGCACACAGCTGGATAAAGTTATTAAAAAATCTGCTATTGTTGAAGTAAGAGGCGAAAAAATCGGGCTTATTGGAACAGCTCCTGTTGATTTAACAGAGCGGATTACACATCCATCTTATCATTCAGATTGTACAGTTGATGATTTAGAAGACAGCATCGAAGATATACAGGAAGAAGTTGACAAGCTTCATAAACAGGGTGTAAACAAAATTATTCTTCTTTCTCATTTAGGAAATGAAAGAGATAAGATAGTTGCTGAAAATACAACAGGCATTGATGTAATTATAGGCGGACATACACACGAATTGATTAAGGGTATAAAAGAAGGAGAAAATTTACTTTATTCGAAAAATGGAGAGCCCGTTGTTATTACAGAAGCTGGAAAAAATGGGAATTACTTCGGCAAACTAAATCTCACATTTAATAATGATGGAGTAATTACAAAAGCACAGAATAATTTAGGTGAAACAAAAAAATTCTCTAAAAATATGATTAATCAGTATATTATAAACGAAATTCTTGGAGAACCCGAGATTGTTGGATATATAAAATACGTAACACCGCCTCCTTTGACACTAATTGAAGAAAATGCGCATGCTAATTTTATGTGTGATGCTATGAGGTATGAATTAAACACAGATATTGCGATTTGGAACAACAGCGGAACAAGAAGCTATTTTCAGGAAGGTATGATTGACTCTCGAGACATTAAAGACATCGCACCGTTTGAAGATAGAATCTCTGTTGCCAATGTTTCAGAAAAGAAACTTGTTGATATGTTTAAGCATGCTATAGAAGATACTTATAAAACTCATGGCAATAAGCCCGGACTTTTGGCGGTTTCTGGATTGACTTATGCAGTCAATCCGAAAGAAGGTAAGCTTACGGCAATGAATTTTGTGGATAAAGACGGAAATGAACATCCTATAGATATTGAGAACCCCAGAGAAGACAAGTTCTATAAAGTCGCACAAGATTCATTTATGATGTTTGAAGGCGCAGATTTTGATATTTTAGCGCCAAAAGAAGAATGTATTAATTATCCGTTTAACAAAGATTTTGTAGCCTGTGAGTATATTAAACGCCAAAATAAACCTATAGAAATTAATCAAACCGGCAGGATTAAATTTGAAGAATAGTTATTTTTTTGTTATTTAGTTGAATCCTCTGAGGATTCTTCTGTTTTGTCTTCAGCAGAGCCATCTTGTGCAGCTAACGCAGCTTTATAGGCATCAAAGTCGCTCTTTGTTTTTATATTTTTTATGTTTTTTAACTCTTCTTCCAAAGCTTTTTCCTGAGCCTCAAGCTGTGCTAATGTAGCTTCTGTATCTTCTGGCGAAAGAGCCTGAGAGAATAAGATTGGGCCGGAATATATAGGAGCAGCCCATGCACCAATTGCCTTTGGCACATTAGAAGCCGGAGAGCAGAATACTGTATTGGCTAATTCTCCGTAACGGTTCTTTGTCGTTTTTGCAAGCGCAATTCTATATTCATTATTAAACCAATGATAAGGATTATACCATTTTTTCTTAACATCCAAATCAGGAAGATAGTTTTCAAGCTCAGTTTTGTATCTTTCAAGCTTGCCGGCTTTATTCACCATAACATTTTGTTTCATTTTTACTAAATCTTTTATTTCATTACTGTATACTTTTTGATAAAGTTCTGTATTCTTCTTAAATTTGCTGAAATCTTTAGGAGATATAATATTTCCTTCAACTTCATAATTGCCGTCAGGTCTCTTTGTATATGTTCCTGCATACTCACGATTAAAAGTACCCGCATTATCTTTCAATAGTTTTTCGTAATCGCTCTTTGCAACAATTGTATTGTCCAAACTTCTCAGCTCATTAAGATTTAATTCAAGCATGTTCTTTTCTTCCTGAAGCAAAGTTTTCTTAGCAGGATTGGTTTCTGCAAGGATTTTTTGATCTAAATCCGAAATTCTTTCACTCAAAGAAGATTTCAAATCATTTACTTTTCTATCATATCTTTTTCTCCAGCTTGTAAATGAAGATAAAGAATATGAAGCTTTTGATTTATATGCCTGCCAAAAACCATTCTGCCCAATAGCAATCCCATCTTTAGCAGCCGCATGCCGTGTAGCCTTAAACGCATTAACTGTCATATCTCGGCCGCAATTAGATAATTTTTCGTTCATTTTCCCAAAGAATCCGCTTCTTGGAGCTGCTGCGCTGGCCTTAGGAGCTGTAGACAGAGAAGTTCTAAATGTTTTTCCTACACCTTTCATGCCTAGTGCAGAAGTAACACCTATAAATGCATTTGCACAGATTTCTTGCTGCGCTTTATCTTTTTCTTCATCCGTTTTTGCCTTTTCAAGGTTAGATATACCTTTAGCGATTCCAATACCGCCCCCTATAACACCGCTGGCTAACATCCCTAAACCAATCCAAGGCCCAACAACAGGTATACATGTTGCTCCTATTGCCAATGCTGTTATGCCGATATTCCTAAGAAGAGTCTTTGGATTAATTTTACCTTTTTCATCTATACCTGCTATGCTTTTGCCAATATTTATCAAGCTTGTAGCTGCGTTTGCACCCCATCGAGCGAGTTTACCCCCAAACCCTAAATCTTTGCTTGGTACTGTAACTGTCGATGAACCATCTGACTTTTTAGTATTACTAATTTGACTTTTAGTAATTTTGACCTGTTTCAAATCTTTTGAATATGAATCAATAATAGCTTTCTTATCTTCCTTTATGGCAATCTCGTCTTTAGCTATTTCTCGAGCTTTTTTTAAGCGTTCCTGGTATTCTTCAAAGCTTTCACTCTTAGTACTTTTAGATGAAGAACTGCCGCTAGTACTCCACGGTGAGACAAAACCATTTTGCCACATTCCAAAGTTATTAAAACCGTAGGAATTATTAAAATTATTAAAATCGTTGTTCCAAGCAGGTGAAAAAATTGTCATTGTTCTAAATTTTATCCCTTTTTAATATCCCTTTTATATATATAAAGTTTTATTTAAAAAAAAAATTGCTTTTTTTGTTTACAAAACTTAAAAAACCACATGGCTAATTTATTTTTTGGTATACTTAATAATTATGAAGTGTGGTTTTGTTGCAATATTAGGGCGGCCTAATGTTGGCAAATCAACTCTTTTGAATCAGATTTTGGGACAGAAGATTGTAATAACAACAGACAAGGCGCAAACTACTAGGAAGAGAATAAAAGGAATATTAACAGAGGAGAGGGGACAAATAGTTTTTGTGGATACTCCGGGGGTTCATAGACCTCTAAATAAGCTTGGAGAATTTTTGCTGGATGAAGCAAAAGTTGCAGTTCCTGATGCAGATTTAGTGTTATTTCTTGTAGACGGATCTGAACCCGCAGGCCGGGGAGACAAATGGATAGTGGAAAATATCTTGAAGAATTGTAAAATACCAGTGGTCATCGTTATGAATAAAGTTGATAAAATCAAAAATATACAAAAAATTGAAGAGAATTTAGTTTCATACAAAATGCTTTTTAGTGAAAATATTCCTGTTTTAAGAATTTCTGCAAAGACAGGAAGAAACAAAGATACACTTCTTGATAATATATTCAAGAGGCTTCCTGATGGTGAAAAATTGTATCCTGATGATATTGTAACAGAAGAGAGCATGCGCTCTGTTGCAGAGGAAATAATAAGAGAGAAAGTGCTAATAAATACGCAGGACGAGATTCCGCATTCTGTAGCTATAGTGGTCGATAAATACGAAGAAAAAGAAGAGATAGATAAAATATACGCAACAATTTATTGCGAGCAAAAGAGCCAAAAAGGCATTTTAATAGGAAAAGGAGGGAGCTTACTGAAGAAAATAGGAACAGAGGCAAGGCTTGAATTAGAGCCTATTGTAGACAAGAAAGTATTTTTAAGTCTGGAAGTAAAAGTTGAGAAAGATTGGAGAAAAAAAGATAAAACATTAAAAAATTTCGGATTTACATCCAAAGATTAATAGAATTATAAAAAAAAATATGATTTATTAGATAATGTGTTAGTGTGTGTTAGGAGATTTAGAATGAGAGTTGAAAACATTGGTGTTACATGGGCACCACGCCCCAAGGTTCAAAAACAGACCCCGGTATTTAAGAGAAATTGGGCAGAGCATGCCAGCTGGGGGGCTAACTATGTGAAGAAAACAGGAAAGACAAATTTCAAATTATTTTCATTTCCTGATGCGAAGGCTGTATTTGTAGAAGTTGCAGATAAAGCAGCCGGCAAACTTGGTCATATAAAAGACCGTATAGTTGGTGTATTAGGTTTGACTTCTGCTGCGGCAGCTGTAGGCATTAGTAATGAGTTAACTCCTGCTGATGAGCATTCAAAAATTTATCCAATGGAAAACAAAGGTGAAGGAATTTTTGAAGCTAAGAATATTGAAGCTAAGCCTAATGATAAATACAGATACATAGTTGTTACTAAAGATAATGATGTAAATATGGTTAAGGATCCGTATGCAAAAAAACAGGAGAGTATCCACGGATGGAGTTCTGTTTATGATACTGATAATTATAAATGGCAGAACACTGATTGGCTTGAAGGAAAAGATCCAAGAAGAATTATAAGAAAGCCAGAAGAGCCATTAAGAGGGTTAGAAAGACTTATTATTGATGAAGTTAATATACCAACTCTTACAAAAGAAGGTACATTTGAAGCTGCAAAGTCAAGAATTGATACAATTGCTAAAAAGGGTACTGCAACAGCAATAGAACTTATGCCGCTAGAAAATGCTTATTCCAAACAATGGGGTTACGATGGTGTTGACAAGTTTGCTGTAAATGAAAATTTAGGAACAGCAGAGCAATTAAAAGGACTCATTGATTATGCGCACGGGAAAGGCTTGAATGTAATTATCGATATGGTTCCTAATCATGTGGGGCCTGATGGTGATTATTTGAATCAAACTGGGCCATATATACAGGGTTCAGGAGAGTTTGGAAATCTTCTTAATTATGAAGGCAAAGATAATAAATATGTTAGAGATTGGATGACTAATGCTGCGCTATGGTGGGCTAACGAGTTTAAAGTTGATGGAATTCGTTTTGATTTAACCAGCAGAACAGGTTCTGATTATCTTTTAAGACAAATGACCGTTGAAATTAATGAACATGCTCCAAATGTATTTTTGATAGCAGAAGACCATCAAAGCAAGCGCCATGCAATTACAAGTTATTATGCCCCGCCAGAAATTACACATGATGAACAGCTAGAGTTTGTGGATCATAATGTTGAAAGCAATAGAAAGGGGTTAAAAACTAATCCTTGGAGTATTGGTTTTGACAGCGAATGGGATTCTCAATACAAAGAATCAGTTGAACGTTCTGTTCTAGAGCCTAATACATTTGCTCTAAATGATTTGGATAACTATATTAAAACTTCTCATTACAGAATAAAATATGGTTATAGTCATGATGAAATAGGAAATGAAGATGGTACAAGATTTATTCCCAAATATTTAGCAAGGCATTTTAACCTGTTTATTTCTGTTGATGGCAATACTGATGCAGCAAAGGGCCAAAAGGCCGCACATGCTTCCCAAGAATTGGCCAAACTTGTAGTATCAGAAGATTTTGATAAAATGTCAAATGATGAAATTGCAAAAGCGGAAAAATCATTTGGTATAAACAGATTTATACCAAAGCAGGAACTTATTGATGTTTTTGAAACAGCTGTGGCTAAACAAAAGCTTATGCTTGGTACAGTTATGACAACACCGGGCCCCAAAATGTATTTCCAAGGTGATGACGAAGCAGATCTTTCATATTTCAAATTTTTCAGAGAACTTTCTGATGACCAGGTAAAAAGAGCTGCAAGCCCTGACGAAAAACAAAACATTGTGAATCAAAAAGGATACGACACGCTGGAAGCTGTTGCACGTCAAGATTCTGTAATAGATTCTGTTAATATGGGTGGCATGTATAAAAACCTTAAGCATAAAATGGTTAAATTTAATTCTGATTTAAAGAAATTATTAGATGAGTCAGAAGTTTTAGCAAAAGGTGAGATGGTAGGAACTTATAAAGATAATTGCCATATGGTACACAGCCACCTTTTGAAGCTTGGAGATGAAGAGTTATTGGTTATTAAAAACTTTGGTTACGGCTTCCACAGCGGCAATTATGGATATAATGGATTCCCGCATGAAGGAAATTGGACAGAAATCTTTAACAGTGACAGTAAGGAATATGGCGGTTCAGGGTATTCTAATGCCGGCAGAAAAGATATAAATGTGAACAACCAAAACCTTTCGCTAGCTCCTAACAGCTTTATAATCCTGAAAAAAGTTTCATAAATTTCTTGCATCCTAAATCATAGAGAATCCGGGCAGGCTAAAAATGCGTAAAAAACATTTCTGTCCGGGTTTTTGCTTGTTCAAGATTCATCAGCATTGTTATGTTTATTTTTTATATACGATGTAACCCTTTACATATCTTTCGTTCGTGTTAACATATGTGTATGGCTTATTTATTTAATACAAAACTTCATCATACTCATAGCGACCCGAAAGGGCCGGGAGTTTTGTACTTTCTCGACTAGGAACTCCTTAATGTCGGCTCTTTCGGGATATATAAGAGAGAAAAAAGAGTACGATAGCTTAAAGGAGAAATTTTAAATAATGTCAATAGTAGATATAATATCAGCAATAGGAAACAATTCGAGTGTTTATCCTCTCATTGTCAGGGATTGCGGAATTGAAGTCCCCTCTAAAGTTATTTTGACTTACAGACAGAACCTTAAAGATTCAAAGCAAATGGCTTATAATGCAACAAGGGAACGATTGATTGATGAGTATGGTACTTCATTAATTTGGCTTGGCGGGATTCCTGCAGTATCCAAACTTTGCGATTGGAGCATTAAAAAATTGGGATATAATCCGAATGTTAATCTCAGTTTGCTAAAAGAAAATTCAAAACAGGGATTGGAATACAATATTAAAAAGTTCCAAAAACTTGCACCTAATGAAGTTAAGGATATGGAGAAAGTTTTGAAGAACAAATCAACATATCAGAAACTTCTTGCCGGTAAATTTATTTTATCAACAGCAATACCTGTCGCATTAATGGGGTATTTTTTACCAAAATTCAATTTTGCACTAACTGATAAAATAAGACAAAAACAAGAAGCAAGAAAAGAAGAAGTTAGAATCTTAAAGAAAAGCCTTGAACCAGCAAGAGAGCAAGAGATTTCATTTAAAGGAGTGACAGCTGCATTAGCTAATATGTCAACAGTACACAAAATGGCAATAACAGACGGCGGCTTAACTATTGGTCGAGTCGGAACTGCAAGAAACAAATATGAAAAAATGGAGCTGGGATTCAAAATGTCAATGATGATGTTTTTGAATTTCGTAGCGCCAATATGGATAGCCAAAGGCTTTGATTCTTTTTCAAATAAGATTTTTAAAACAAATGTTAATCTTGACCCTAATTTATTAAATGATAAAGAATTTTTAAAAGATATTGAAAATTGCAAATTTAAAATGCCAGAAGGTGAGATAATCGATTTCCTAGATAAAAACCCCAATTCTAAATTTGCAAAGCTCGCAGAAAAATACTGCGGAATAAAGTATTTAAAAACCCGAATAAGAGACCCTCGAGCATTTGTAGACGAAGATAGGGTGCAAAAATTTAAACAGGAAATCGAAAAATTTATTAAGCAGGCAAAAGAGAGCGGAAATATAAATAAATTTGCAAAAAAAGCATTGATGGTAAAATCGGCTAATATTTTGGCAAATGTCGGTATTAGCAGTTTTCTACTTGCCTGGGCACTTCCTAAAATAACATTTATATTAAGAAAAAAAGTTACAGGAACGGATGCAGAACCCGGCTTAGTGCGCAATAAGACTTAGACCGGCTTTAATATAATTTTTAATCTCAGCAAAACTCCTAAGCGAAAATAATGTTTTTAGAATGAACTTAGGACGTAAATAGAAACGTTTAACCGCAAGTTTGTGAAGTTCGAAAATGCGCTCCTTACTTAATTCGTGAGATTTCACTACTGGTTGATAATATGCGCTTCTAAAGTCCAGGTTGCCCTCTACAAGTTTGTTCATCATTGCATAAGCAAAATACTTTGTACCTGGAAGCGGCGTTGCTGTATAAAAGCTTATAAAATTACTGTCAAGTTCAATAGCGAATTTAACCGTTTCTTCAACAGTTTCCTCCGTTTCCCATGGAAGCCCTATTACAAAATAATTATATATCTTTATTTTGTTCTTTTTAAGTATTTTCACAGTATTTCTGATATCATCGAGAGTTATATTTTTTCCGATATGATCAAGCATTTTTTGAGACCCGCTCTCGACACCAAGACTTACAAGCCGACAGCCGGATTTGTACATAAGAGATGCCATTTCATTATCCATAGTATCAGCTCTTGTATTGGATGACCAGGTAATTTTTAATCCGCTGTCTATAATTTTTTGGCACAAATTAATCGTCCAATCCCTATTGAAATTAAAAATATCAGACCAAAATACAAAATTTTTAATATTATATTTTTCGACACACTCTTTGATTTCTGCAATAATGTTTTCAGCAGAACGCACCCTTACTTTTGAACCAGAAACAGGCGTTGCCAGACAAAAGAAACAATGAAACGGACAACCTCTTGAGACTTTTATAACTGCCTGCACCTTTCCATTATCAGGACGTTTGTATATAGAATTATCCACTAAATGCCTAGCTGGGAACGGGATTAAATCTAGGTTTTCAATAAAAGGCCGTTTTTCATTTTTTTCGGCTTGAAAATTCTTTCTATAACAAACCCCAAGAATATTCTCATTCGGCACATTATCAAGAATATCCCGAAGCGTAAACTCTGCTTCCCCCATAATTACATAATCTATAAAGGTATTTTCATATATAGCATTTGTATTATATGTAATAAAAGGAGCTCCTTTAACAATAATACATACCGTTTTTAAAATTTCTTTGGCTTTTTTTAGAGCTTCCATATCTGATTGAAAAGTCGGAGTTGCTATATTTGCAACAATATAATCAGGTCTGAATTCTCTTAAATCTGCATCAAAGTTTCCGCCTTGGCTGTAATCTCTAATTCTTGCTTCAAAACCGCAAGATTCTGCAATAGAAGCTAAATACATTAAATCTGTAGGAGGCAAAGGCGGAATAACAAGAAGTTCCTTCGTTGGCTGCTGACACCTATCCTCACGATTTATTACTGGTGAGGGCGGGTATATAAGTAATACTTTACCTCTCTTGGTTTCTGAACACATATTTGAAATTTATTCCTCAATCTTTTTTTCTTTTACATGTGAAGCTATCATTGAGGCAAAAAACAAACACGCAGCACCTATTAAAAATGTATATTCCCAATGATAATTTGTTCCGCCGATTACATCAAATGAACACTTATTTATAATCCAAGAAACAAGAGTACAAACAAATACTTGCGGCCCTGCTATAAATATATTAAAAATTCCCATTACCGAACCTTCTGTGCCGGGCTTGATATATTGAGAGAGCATCGCAAACGGCAGTGCACAAATACTTGCCCAGCCAATACCAGAAATGGCCATCAAAAGCGCAACAACTTTTAAGTTAAAACAAAAAGCCATGCCTAAATAAGCCGCAGCCATAGAAAGCATTGATAGAATATGAATCTTTTTATTTCCGTATTTTACAGATAATACACCTATTGGAATTGCTACAACAAAGCAGACTAAATTAAATATCGCAAAACATGTTGATGAAAAGTTTGTAGCAGACAAAACTGCACCATCGTAGCTTGCTTTAACAATCTCTGAAACATCTGATAAATCTGGAACCGCAAAAAGTGTATGAACACAGTATTGGGTAAAATTTATCATTAAACACATCGTTCCAATCCAGGTGAAAAATTGCATCCAGCAGATTTTTCCAACTTCTGGAGAAAGCGCAAAAAATTCTTTCAATGAGTCTATAAAACTGAATTTTTGTTTATGTTCGTCTTTTTTTACTTGAATTCGGCGTTCTTTTATAGCCATACAAGTCCAAATCATACCAAGAGAAAACGCTAAAGCTGCCATTATAAATTGAGCATTTATAGACATTTGATAATTAAATGCCCATTTTAAGAAAGGCGCAGTTCCTGCCGCAAAAACAGAGCCTAATCCGATAGCTAAGCTTATATAAGAATTTGCGATAGAATGCTGTTCAGGAGGAACAACATCAGGTACAAGCGCTCTGTATGGACCTTGCGCAATATTTACACAAGCATCCAGAATCCAAATCATTATCGCTGCAAATAATAAAGCGCTGATTTCAGGAAGTCTCAAATGTAAAAATGCGCCAATTTGGTTGGTAATTATTTCAGAATTTGGAAGTGCCCAAAGAGCTAACGCTGATAACAAAGCTCCGCCTAAAAGATATGGCCTTCTTCTGCCAAACGGCGATGTTGTTTTATCACTCAATGCTCCAATAATCGGTTGAACAACCATCCCCGTAAAAGGCCCTGCCAGCCAAATTAAGCCAAATATAAAAGGATCAGCCCCCAAATCTTCTGTAACTGGACCTGATAAAATTATTCTCATCTGCCAAGCAAACTGAAGTCCGAAAAACCCGAGCGCAAAGCTTAGGAATTTGGCTGTAGTAAACTTCTTCAACGCATTTTCTTCCATTTAAGTCTCTCCACACATTCTATCTCTAGTGTACAAGTAACAAAAACCGCCGTCAAGGGAAATTATTGTTTGTATTTAGGAATAAATTCTGAATAATAAAAAGAGCCTGACGAATCAAGCTCATATATAAGTACATATCCCAATCAACAACAAATTAATTAAATCTTTTTCTATACTAAGCTCAAAGCGATACTCGGCGCTTGATTCGCAGTAGCCAACAGCGTCGCTGCCGCCTGCTGAAGAATCTGCGACTGAATATAACTTGAAGATTCCTCTGCTACATCAGCATCTCTTATTGTAGAGAGCGAGGATGTAATATTTTCTATTTGCACAGTTAGCGCTGAAGACGCCGACTCCAAACGGTTTTGAGCAGCACCAAGAGCGGTTACTCTATCTGAAACCTTTGTTATTGCATCATCAATCTTCTGTAATTGCCCAGATGCAGTATCAGAAGCAGCACAGGCATCTGCAAAGGCTGTGTTTGCCTGACCTAACAATGCTGAGGCATTCGCATCAGCAAATAGTGTTGCTTCCAAAACTATCTGGCTTTCTGCTTCGCCATAAATCCCAACCTGAAGCGTAATATCGCCAGTTGCGTTAGACATTAAGTCTATACCATTAAACTCTGCATTTGCTGAAATTCTGTCAATTTCTTCTAATCTTGCTGTTATTTCTGATTTTATAGCTTCTAGAGAATCAGCTCCATAAGTTCCATTTGCAGCCTGCTCAGTCAAATCCCTAATACGCTGTAAATGCGTAGTCAATAACTCATAGTTCCCCTCAGCAGTTGTTAACATATCTAATCCCATAGATGTATTCTCAGTCGCTACATCCAGTGAACTCAATTGTACATTCCAATCAGCTGCAATCGAATATCCTGCGGCATTGTCCTTTGCATGATTAATCTTATAACCTGTAGACATCCGCTCAATTGCTTGATTCAAAGATGTTGTTGCAGCACTCAAATTCTTTTGTGTTATCAACGATGCCAAATTCGTGTTAATTGTAAGAGCCATTCCCTAACCTTTCCGACTCTGTGCATAATAGCACAATAACTATGTATAATCCCTAATCTAAAGATAAATAAAAAAATCTCTCACTTATATATTTCTTAGATATCTTTGTATACAAATATTATAGAATAAATCTATAAAAAAATACACATGTTTAAATTATATTTTTACATTTGTTTACACAAGATTGGTTGTGAGAGCGTCTTGGGGGGCTAGTGAATAAGTGAAGAGTGAGGGGTGAGGAGTGAAGGGTAAAGGGAGCATTTTAGGGTGTAGAGGTTGAGGGTGACTAGTGACTAGTGAGTAGTGAATAGTGAGTAGTGAGTAGTGAGTAGTGAATAGGTAAATAAGTTAATAAGTGAATAAGGGCGTAGGTCAGGCATTGCCTGACTTTCTGTCATTGCGAGGACGATTAGTGACTAGGTGAAGGGTGAGGAGTGAAGGGTGAAGGGAGCATTTTAGGGTTTAGGTCAGGCCGTATGGTGTCATTGCGAGGACGATTAGGACGAAGCAATCCAGCCGATTATTAACTATTACATTTTGAACTAAAATACAAAAATATTAGAGTTTAGGTGACTAGTGACTAGTGACTAGTGAATAGTGAATAGGTGAATAAGAGTGAGGGGTGATGGGTGAAGGGAGCATTTTAGGGTTTAGGTCAAGCCGTGTGGTGTCATTGCGAGGACGATTAGGACGAAGCAATCCAGCCGATTATTAACTATTACATTTTAATCTAAAATACAGAAATAGTACCGTTCTTTTTATTAAATAGAGTATCTACATAATATTGCCTGTTATTCATAAATGAATAATATCAAAATGTTAGAGTTTAGGGGGATTAGGTGAAGCGTGAAGGGTAATTAGTTAGTAGAACAGGCAATGACAGGTGTTTGTTATTCATGAATAAATAA
>CALUSJ010000089.1 GCA_944323405.1 Candidatus Gastranaerophilales bacterium | reverse complement strand
TTGGGGAGGACGTTGTCAAGATATTCAGAGGGAATATCTTCCGAATTTTTGCCTCAAAAATTGGCGGTTTTAACATCATCCAGCATCAAACGCTTCATTTTGTCCTCCAAAGTGTCTTTTGCGGTCTGGCTGAAGTGAACGCCTACCACATAGGTGGTGTTCTCGACCTTCACGCTGAAAGTGCCTGCGGGGGTTGTCTGCAGTAAAGTCAAGGCCTGTGTTGTCTGGTTCATGCTTGCATTCCTCCTTTGAAAAGTCTAAACATAAAAGGCATCCGATTTTCAAAAAGTCAGAAGTCTTTTGTTATATTTGGCTTATGTAATCCTAATAGTTTTAATAATACAAGTTAAGATTTGCTACAATTTCAGACAATTACAAATATTTAATATATTTCTTGCGTCTATTGATCTTTTGCTGCTTTTTTACTATTATATTATATATAATGTATAATTTTCATCAAAATCACAATGCGTCTTTATACTGAAGGTAAATTAAAGCTGTACTATAATACACTATTTATAAGTATTTGTATCATTATCAACTGATATAATTATATGTCTGTATTCAAATTTTCTATTTACAAGCATAACACTTTTAATAGTGATATATTTTACTACACATATAAGCACTATCATCTATCAAATAGCCGATCTCATCTTTCATGAATTTATTTATATCACTTTCTATATATCTTTCAATTAAAATCAACATATTTAAAGTCCATTATTAATCACGTAAAATTTCAAATCACATCTATAATGTTTTATTTAGGAAGGCAACGTTAAATGCTTAAAAATTTGATACTATATTTAAAATGTTCTCCTATAGATTTTTGGCTGCTGCTTTTCATTATAATCGTCATAACATCCAACTGTGCTTTAAGCCTGAAAATACACTGTATTCTTAAAACTCAGAAAAATCAATCGAAATGCAAATATTTAGACAAAAGTAATGGAAAGCAAAGCTGTAAAAATATTTATTACGCAAAAAAATTTCGACAAAACAGAGGTAACTGCCGTTGGGACAATGGAAAATGCAGAGGATTTACTACGGCAAATATAAACAGAGATGAAATAAAAGAAATGTTAAGGGGGACAAATTGGGTTCTACTACTTATAATTTCAAGTGCTGGAAAAGAAATTCTGCCATATATTTCATTAGCACGAACACTTTATTTGTCGTTTACCATAAAGCCATAATATCAACAAAGGAGTTGTCAAAATGAGAGGAAAAAGAAACTCTATTTTTCATAAGTCACGGACAAGTGAGCTTAGTATGGGAAAAGGATATATTGAAACATATTTGAAAGATGAAATTGACCTCTTATTAACCCCTGATCAAAATATGTATCAAAACTTATCTTCTGATCCATATGTATCACATCTAGAAGCAGAATCATTTTTAAACGATGCTCTAATTGGAAAACGTTCTGTTGATAAACTTTTAATATTTTCAGGATTGACCGGTTCTGGGAAATCAACGATTATACGTCATGTATTTCGAATTAAAAAAGATCAAATACGATTTTCAGGTGATAATATTTTAATTGTTCCAATTGATTTTAATCGTCGAAACGCATCTTCAGACATGGCGTTTATCTGTGTACTTCAAAATGCACTAGAAACTTTAGTAGACAAATACGGCATACCATTTCCCGATACTAAAAACCAGGAATTTGCGCAGTATATAAGAAAAGAAAAAAGAAGCGGTCTTTTGAATTTAGCTCCTCCCAAATTAGGACGCTTAAATGATGAAAAGAAATTGTTTTACTTGTCTGAAAATTCTCCTTTAACGTATTCCTCATGCCAATTACAATATATTATGGATCACGAGAAATGCAAAACTCAAACACTTATTTTTGTTATTGATAACATTGAAGGCTATATTGAAGATGGACAAGAAACGCATTCTTACGATCCCCTTATAAGTGCATTAGAACTTGCTGAATGCTTTCATGATAGAGGAGAGAAAACGAAATGGTGTTTTAATATGGTAATTGCCTGCCGACATCACATAGTTCGGATGATGCGAAGCATTATGTATAGAACAACATCTATTGCAAATTCTCTAAATAGCTATATGGAAACATCGAGTTATGATTTGAAAAAACCCGTAAAAATATATGATATCATACAGAAGCGAAAAGAAGCACTGGAACCAAGTCAATCACGGAAAAATATTGGCAAATGGAAACAGGCTGTTAGCGTAGTCGATGAAATAATAAGGCGCACAGATGAATCAGTGGGCAATTTTATCTTGCAATTAAACTTAAAAGATATTCGCCAATCTCTATCAACTCTAAAAAGCCTTGTGTTCAATAAAAAGCTTCAAAAAGCAACAACTGATGAAATAGCCGGCAGTTTTAACATTCAATCTGTTGAACAGTTTGATTTATCACAAATTAATTTCCTAAAAATTCTTGGCCTAGGCGATTTCAATTATTATTATGGAAATGAATCAATTATTCCCAACTTGTTATGGAATGGTGAAATTCCTGGTTCAGAAATGCTTTTGTTAATGACGCTAAGATTTTTTATGATAAGGTGCAATGATAGAGAATCCGATTGGGAAAACAGCGCATCCATAACATTTTTTTATCGTAGTACAAGTGCCATATTCGGCTTTGAACCTGAAGTTATTCATCAAAAATTTGACGCTATTATAGTTTACCTTTTCCAACACAGACTGTTATTGCGGAGCGCAGATCAACCACAAACTCAAATACCAGGATTATCTGCAAAAGAAATAGAACAAATAGAATTGTGCTACGTTTCCGGATTGGCCGTTGCACTTTGGAAAAAGTTATCAGAATCTAGTGTTTTATTTCAACTATTCATGGACGATATTTGGTTTGATAATATAGACGATTTCTCGCACTCTAATGGTAAAGATATTGAACATTGCTTAAAATACTTAGAAGTTCTTATTGAAAAGGAGCAAGAATTATATTATACTGCAAGAAACGTAGGAAAAGAAGCAGATTACAAATCTGCTTTTGGTCCTACAGCAATCTGTTGTCAGCTGGCTGATGGATTAGTCAAAAGCTTGAATGCAATAACGTATAGTCAAAAAGCTACTTCTGATGTTTATGATATCCCACATCCAAGAGACGCAAGTCAAGCTTTAAAAAAAGCACAACGTCTAAAAAGAAAGGCTGAAACATTATTCAATTAACAATCTAATTGACGCTCTATAGAAATTTTGATCTATTCCTACGCTCAATAGGATTTCCTAGGATTGCCCCAGCATACATCCTATTTCTAGCATTTCTACGTTCCCTATGGATAGAAATGGCACCTGACTTTTTAGGGAAGTCAGATGCCATTTTCGTTTATCTTTCCCTATCCTGGCTGTTATGACTCTGGCTTTTCTCTTTTGTTCTTTCGTATTTCTTCTGTTTGGTGTGCAGCTGCTCCACCACCGACTGTTTGCCTTCTACCTTGTCCAGAGCCTCCACCTGTTCCGCTCCCAAAACCTGGCTAACCCAATAGCGGACTTCATTCAGCGGTTTCAACTCTGCCTGCACCTGTTCCAGTTGCCGGGCAAAGGCTGCGTGATTCGTTTGCAGCTTGCTGTATTCAGCTTCCAGAGCATCCAGATTTACATTCAGGTCAACGTGCTGCGCTTTCAAATAGCGGTAAGCTTTGTTGTAAGCTTTCAGTT
>CALUSJ010000088.1 GCA_944323405.1 Candidatus Gastranaerophilales bacterium | reverse complement strand
CATCCATTGCGTTGCTTCTACCGTATACATCTATGGTAAAATCTGCTTGGTTATCAACGTCGCCAAGAGTATTTTGGCCAATATTCAGATTAGTAATTGAATAATCGTTTATCCCGGAATTCATTACACCGAATAGACCTGAAGTATTCAGGTTCTCGATATTAGTGCCGCCTAGGAAGTCTGAACGGTTCAGAAGCTGTGAGCTGCTGTCTATATTTACCGTTCCATCTTGTATTAAATGCGCACCACCCAAACCTAGAGTTGAATTATTGGTTAAATTCAACGTCCCGTTTGTCTGTTCATAATATGACTTTTCGCCTGTTGCTAGAGTTGATGTTAGACCTGTTTCTGTCGAAAAGTTATCTAATGTTAAAATACCAGTATCATTAAGAATCAAATCGCCTTGATGAATATCATTTTCACTTAGTATTGCACTAACGCTATTATTAACCTCTAAACGCCCGTTTTCTGTAATGTTTACAATGGCATCTTTAGTTATATTACCATTATTCAAATATAAAGTAGTATTATTTATTGAATCTCCAACTATTACAGTTCCTGTAATATCGCCAGCATCAGCACCGTTATTTACACTTAGTTGATTTATACCGCCTGCTGATACAATCGTTCCATCTAAACCTCCTGTTTGATTTGAAAGAATCAATGAAGAATTATTTGTCGTACTGCCGTTTGTTAATTGAACAACCCCATTATTCTGGATATTATCAAGAGTTACAGTAGCACCATTATCAACTCCAAAAACATTGTTATTAATAATACTATCAGCACTCATTTGAGCATTTTGAGTCGTATTAACAAATACGCCGTTATTCGTCATTGTACTGCTTGTTCCGCTAATAAAAGAACCTGAATTGTAAACCTCACCAGTTTCTTCATTAGAAAAACTGTCAGCCGCATTAAATGTTCCGGCATTATTTATTACACCTGCATTTTCCACACTATTTGCTGTTATTGTTTTATCATAAGCATTATTAATCTCTGCACCAATAGCATTCTTGATTCCGTTTGTAATTGTTAAATCACCCGAATTACTTACAGTCCCTATATTGTTTAAAGAATCTCCATTGAAAGTTCCGCTGTTTGATAGAATTGCACCTGAAGCATTTGTTACTGTGGATGCATTTACCGTACCTTCGGCATTTGAGAATGTCCCATAATTCTCTATGATAATATCTGTAGTATTACCTTGAAGAGTTCCGGCATTATTTATTGTACCGGCATTTGTAAGGCTATTTCCTTTTATTACTGCGCCAGAAGCATTATTTATCTCAGCTTTTTCAGAATTAATAATTCCATCGGCTATTGTCATTTCACTAGAATTGCTTACTATTCCTAAATTGTTTAAAGAATTTCCATTGAAAGTTCCACCATTCGACAGTATTGCCCCCGAAGCATTTGTAACCGTAGAAGCTGTTAGTGTACCTCCAGCGTTGTTCGACAATGTTCCATAATTTTCTATAATAATATCTGTTGTATTACCTTGAAGAGTTCCGGCATTATTTATTGTACCGGCATTTGTAAGACTGTTTCCTTTTATTACTGCGCCAGAAGCATTATTTATCTCAGCTTTTTCTGAATTAATAATTCCATCGGCTATTGTCATTTCACTAGAATTGCTTACTATTCCTAAATTGTTTAAGGAATCTCCATTGAAAGTTCCATTGTTTGATAGAATTGCACCTGAAGCATTTGTTACTGTGGATGCATTTACTGCGCCATTCACGCCGTTTGCTAATGTACCATAATTTTCTATGCTAATTTGTGTATTTTGTAGACCTAAATTACCGCCATTATTAATAGTACCCGCATTAACAATACCTGATGTAACATCTTGAACATTATTAAATATTGAATTTTCTCCAACAGCCAAAGAACCATCAGCTATAGAGCCGTAATTAGAAAAACTACCTCCAGTCAAAGAAACTATCCCTTGAGATATAGTACCAGAGTTTCCTCCTCCTGAAACATAAAGAGCCCCGGAGCCTGTTATACTGGCACCCATATTATTCTCAATCGCAGAAGTTACAACAGTTCCCTCGTTTGTCAAAATGTTATTATTTATAAATTGATCTAAATACAAACTTCCATCAGCACCAACACTTGCTGTTCCAGGAGAATTTATAGTCAAATTATCATAAGCCTGCATATTGTCAACTTGCAGTCCGCCATCAGTGTCCACGACAAGTGCATACGCAAATGGAGCCGCATTTAACGCAGCTCCTACAATTAGAGCAAAGCACAAAAATGAGCGAATACTTTTTTTCATCCAGATACTCCCTTTATTCCAACCATCTTCTTTTCTACTTTATCACAAAACTAAAAAATCAACAACAAATTATATAAATCTTCATATTTATAAAACTAAAATAAAAATTTCCAGCCCGAAGTATTTCTTACTCACCAAGCTTATTAACTTTTGGCTGTTGGGTTATTTCATAAAATATCTTAGCATGCTCTACAAAACTTTCAGGATTTGCACTCACATAAATTTCTTCGTAAGGCTTTCTATCTCCCAAATTAAGCATTCCTAATGTTTTCATATCATTTTTTATATATTCAACAAAGATTTCTGCTGGATCAATAAATATTTCCTGCGCTGCAAATTTTTCTAATAATGGTATTAGATACGGATAATGAGTACAACCAAGTATAATCTTATTCGGTTTAAATTCCAACATTTCATCAAGATGCTTTTTTATATCAACAAGTGCAGAAGAGTTTTTATATGCTCCTGACTCAACTATATTAACCCAATTCGGACAAGCTATTTCTTTTACCTGAATAGCTGGATTATATTTTTTAAGCTCTTTCGTATAAACCCCAGAATTTACCGTCGCTTGTGTTGCAAAAACACCAAGTTTCTCTATATTTTGCAGAGCTATAACTTTTGCACAAGACTGAATTATTGGATAAATCCTAAAATCATATTCATTTTTTATAATATCATATGCTTGAGCTGAAGAGGTATTGCAGGCTATCACAACAGCCTTTACCTGTTTTTCTTTATAAAAATCTAAAATACTGCGGGCATAACTTACAAGTTCCTGTTGAGTTTTATTGCCATAAGGCAAGTGATACAAATCACCAAAATACAACGTGTTTTCAAGAGGTAAAATCTTTTTGAATTTAGAATATACAGATAAACCTCCAACTCCAGAATCAAAAAAACCAACTGGATAACTATTTAGATTGTGATTTACAGTATTCAATTACACCCTCAGCTATAGCTTTTGCTGTTTTTTGTTTTCTCTTATCGGAAATCAATTCAGCACGCTCTTTTTCGTTTGAAAGAAATCCCATTTCGACTAATATTGCCGGAACTGTAGTATGATTTATAACATAAAATTTAGACTTAAACAATCCTCTGTCCTTTGTATCAATTTCTTTTATAAGGTGAGAATGAATTATTTTTGCAAGGCCTGTACTGTAATCATGGTAATAATGTGTCTCTATTCCACAAGGTTCCGACGCAACAGCAGAGTTAACATGAATGCTTACAAATATCTCTGGAGCTTCGTTTTCAGAAAAATCTACGCGCTCCTGTAATGATACGTACGTATCATCATTTCTTGTCATTGCAACTTTATACCCTTTCGATTTTAATATAGAAGCAACTCGTTGAGAGACATCAAGCGTAATATCTTTTTCATTAATACCTTCTCTTATTGCGCCATAATCACTTCCGCCATGGCCTGGATCAATAACAACTTTTCCTTTTATAGCACTCTTCTTTATAACAGCTTTTTCCTCAGGCTTGTCCGAAACTCCTTGTGTAATAGTTATTTTTATAGCCTTTCCGTCAACACTTTGTTCAACTCTTACAATATCAGCTTTGTTAAGTGCTAATGTTCCTCTTACGCCTATTTTAGGCAACAAAGAAAGTGTAAATGATTTATAATAAGTATTATTGAAAGTCTTTATCAACTCTTGCTCATTGTAGCTCTTTACATTAAACATATATAAAGCAAGTCCGTTATCCGTACGTAAAATTGAATGCACGACAGGCGAAGTAAATGACAGAATAAGTTCATTAGTTTTACTATCAATTTTCCTGACAAATGCTTTATTTATATTAGACACCCCGCTGACCAAACTTGTATGATTCAGTTTGTCTGAATTAATAAAAAATAATGACTGCGCATCTGCAGCATAAACAGGAATATATTTTTCTGCACTATCAGAAGTTACAACAACACGAGCCTTATTATACTCAAATTGGCCGATTCTAACCGTATCTTTGCAACTATCGTCAGGACAAAGTTTTACTTCTTTATTCCTCAAATTCTTATCTACAAACGTATTGGGCAAATCTATAACAGCTCGCTTGGGAGAATCAAGACAAAACATTTTAGTTGCAGAGATTTGGCCGATACCATTTATTAAGAAACCTCTATTTTTTGCATGTATCCCGTTTATATAATACTTGGTTCTTAATTTTAACCCCGAAGATAAATCGATAGAAACTGTTGAATCAAATGTCTTTCCGTCTGAATTATTTAAAGTAGAGTTTTCAAAAGCTTTCTCTATTTCAGCCACCGCCGTTGAAGAGACTTTGTCAGTATTACTGATATTAATCGGAATTTTTTGAATAACCTGAGAATTAACAACTATACTAGAATAAGATAAACTTGCTGGAGCATCATCATACAAAGTATTAAAATAATCATTTGATAACTTTGGAACCACGCATCTTATGATTATGTTTCCATTCAAATAAAATATCTTAACTTTATTAGTATCAAAGCCTTCTTCAAATGTTATAACCCCTCTTACAACATCAGGCGCAGTAGTAAATTGAGAAAGCTTTATATCTTTTATCTCACTTTTATCCAAAACCAGCTGCTGCTTTCCACCGATTAAAACAGCATTCTCTATATCAAAATAGATTCTATTGGGGTTTTCGAGCTTTGAAACTTTAAATTCTTTTTGCACCCCATCCGCACTTTCAAGCGTATTTATAAAAACAAGAGAAGATGAGTCGTCATAATTTAACGACATAACCTTGGACGGCGCAGCAGTACAAGATAATGTTCCCAGAAAAAACAATATAAAACATACTATCAGAAAAAATACTCGTTTCATTTTCTTATAAGACTCTTACCCCCCAAGTCCTTACTAGAGATTTTAGCAAAAATTTAGCAAAAAGTAAATGACAATATCCTGTAAATACGTGCAGAAATACTTTCTTCTATGCAATGTCGCAAGTACTTGAAACTCGCAGAGAAATGGGTAAATTATGCTCTATATTATCAAAACTAAACGACTTTATAGGTTTTAAACTAATTCTCCTGTAGAGAGAGAAAAAAGCTCTCTGCTCTTATTCAAAACTTCTATTCAATACCACAACTGTTTCAATATGATAAGTATGCGGGAACATGTCAAAAGGTTGAATAAGTTCAATTTTGCACCCTTGCTCCAGCAAGTATTTTAAATCTCTCGCCAGAGTCGCAGGATTGCAAGATACATATATAATCTTTCCTTTTGTCAATTTCAAAACATTATCCAAGCTTTCTTTCGAACACCCTTTTCTTGGAGGGTCAAGAATTGCTGCATCATATTTACGCCCCGCAACTTTAAGTTCTTTTTCAAAAAACTTAGCAGCATCCATATTGTATAGCTCTATATTTTTAATCCCATTCTCTTTGATAATTTCAGCAGCTAAATCTGTTGAATCCTTTACTTCTTCAACACTAACAACTTTTTTTGCCAAATCCGACACACATATTCCAAATGCCGCTATCCCTGCATACGCATCCAATACAAGCGGAGAATCAAAATTCTTTGAAATATATTCCCTTACATAATGAAAAATATTTTCTGCTGTATAAGGGTTTACCTGAAAAAAAGTTTTTGCTCCTATTTTAAAAATTTTACCGCATAATTTTTCTTCTATATACCCTTGACCTGCAACAATCTCGGTTTTATCACCAAGTATTAAGTTAGTTTTTGCAGAATTAAAATTTATACCTACCCCTTGAATATTATCAAGTTCGGTATAAATCCTATGTGCAAGATTTTTGAATTTCATAAGATTTTTATCAGAATTCATAACCAATATAACAAGGTTTTTGTTGTTATAAGCAGAATTCCTTATCACAATATGCCGCAGCTCTCCAATATGATTATTCTCATCATATCCAAAAATCCCGCATTCTCGGGCTGTTATTCTTATAAACTCTATTATATTATCACAATATTCCGGCTGAATCGGGCAATATTTAATATTCACAAGGTCGTGCGAACCGATTTTATAATATCCGGCCAATATCCTCTTGGAATCTTTTGTTTCACATACAGGATATTGTATCTTATGTCGATACCCCCTAATCATAGGGCTTGGAATAACATCTCTAATATCCAGATTAAGCTCGTTAAGAATACGCATCGCATCCTCAACAATATCTTTTTTTAACTTTAACTGGTAATCATAATCTATAAACTGAAGCTGACAAGCTCCGCAAACTCTTTGCATAGGGCAAAATGGCTCAACTCTATGAGAAGAAGGCTTAATAATTTCCACAACTTTTGCAAATGCATAGTTTTTATTTTTCTTGCCCACACGAATTTTTACAATATCACCCGGACAAACCCCTTCAACAAAAATAACATACCCGTCAATACGGGCAATACCAAAACCAAGATTTGAATATTTCTCAATCCCTACCGTTAAAACTTCAGGGACATCTTTTTTTGTCATTATTTGCATGGCTTAATTACTTGAATATTACGGGTTTCAGAGATTTCCTGGCGTGCATCTTTTATAATCTGCTTGTACTCTTCTGACAAACTCAAACCGTTGCAGAGCCTATCAATAAAACCATTATTAACTTTTACCGCTTTTTCCAAAGCTCCTATACTCTCTAACACTTCTTTTATATCAGCCAAATCATACCCGAAAGACTGCTTTGACTGGTACACCATCATTTCTCCTGTTTCTGCAACCAAAGGCCCTCCGCCTAATTCAAAATGAAGCTTGAATATAGATTTCAAATCCTGAAGTTCTGCCTGCATAGTTGCAATACTCTGCTGTATTCTTAAATACCTGTCGAATAAATAATCTACATTATCAAGCTGTTTTCTTTGCCAATCAAGTCTTTGCAAATACAGTTTTTTTAATTTTGGATAAGAAAGAGCAAGCCCCATAGCATCAGCCATTGCTCTATGATGATTCTTTAAATCAACATTAAAACGCTGAGTCAAAGCCTCGAGGCCATGAGATTCCAAATCCGGCGCAACTTCTTTGAACATCATTTGTGTGTCAATTCTCGGATTCTCTAGTTTCTCGCCCATAACTCTTAGTTTTGCCTCATTTAAAAAAGAATAGTCAAAGATTGCATTATGCGCAACAATAGGATAATCTCCTATAAACTCTAAAATTTTAGGTAAAATTTCTTCTTCCGAAGGAGCATCTGCAACCATCTCTTGAGTTATTCCATGAATTGCCATGCTGGATTTCCTTATATGCTGATGCGGATTTATAAGAGTCTGAAACTCCTCTTTTATTTTCCCATTCTCAAGCCGCACACCCGCAAATTCAATAATCCGCTCTCTTGTATAATCCAACCCCGTGGTTTCTGTATCTAAAACAATTTCTATGACTTTCTTTTTCGGCATTCACGATTCTCCCTAAAAGTATAATAGCATAAATATATAATATATGGTAATATTAAGAAAAATAAAAATAAGAAAGGAGCTTAATTTATGGTTCAGGAAATAAATAAAGATGTTTTTGATATAGAAGTTTTAAATAATGACAGCCTCACTGTAGTAGATTTTTTTGCTAATTGGTGCGGTCCCTGTAGAAAGCTTTCTCCTGTTTTAGAAGAAATCGAAAGAGAGTTAGGAAACAAAGTAAAATTTGCCAAAATAGACACCGACGAAAATCTGGAAGCAGCTAAAACATATCAAATAAGCGGCCTGCCGACACTCCTTGTTTTCAAAAACGGAGAAGTTGTAGAAAGAATGGTTGGTTTGATGCCAAAGAGTTCTATTATTACTAATATCGAAAAACATCTATAAACAATGGTATGTTAAAAACATAGAATAGAATGTGCAAATATCAACGGTAAATGTCATAAATTAATTCATTTACAGCAGCAAATAATTATTATCAGTATTCTGTATAAGAGTTTTTTTATACGATTGCGGGATATTAATATATACATACTCTGTTTTTTTCTTTAATCCACAAAGACCGATTACTGAATCATGTTTAAAGAAATTTTTAAAGAATTGCATATTTAAATCCTTTCTTTTGTATGGTATAATGACATTAATCTTTTAAGTATTTATTTGAATAAGTCAAGGAAAAGGAGTTGAAAAATGGCAAAAGTTACAAAAGAAATGGGAATTATGGATATAGTACAGCAGCACCCGGAATCTATAGCTGTATTTCAAAAATACGGCATGGGATGTATCGGCTGCGCAGCGGCTCACTTCGAAAATTTAGAAGCAGGAGCTAAGGTTCACGGTTTTGACGCTGACGAGATGGTTGCTGAAATCAATTCTGTTATAGGTGAAGAATAATGCCTTTGTGGGAGCTTTTATGTGTAATAGGAGTCGGATTTGTTATTTTAGAAATCTTTACTCCCAGCATGTTCTTCTTAAATTTTGCTCTGGCTTCGTTTATAACTGCTTTGGCATCTGTTTATATTGCAAATAAATTTGCGCTTGTTTTGATATTCTTTGTATTATCATTTCTATCGTTTGCGTTTTTGCGTCCGATAATTAT
>CALUSJ010000087.1 GCA_944323405.1 Candidatus Gastranaerophilales bacterium | reverse complement strand
TTTGATATCCTTTAAGTTATTGTTGGGTTAAAAACCCAACCTGCTTTTTTATTTTGTCGTAAACCCAATTTGTTTTGTTTGTCTTGGCGTTTCTATTAAATTATTCAAGACTCTTATAATTTGATTTATAGTTTCATCATGTTCGGAGAATTTCTTATCAGTATTTTCTATATGCAGCATTAGCATTTTTCTTAATTCATCTATTTCACGCGATGTTGAATTTTGTATAAGTGCATATTGCCGGAGTCTTACAAAAGCGCGGATGATTTCTATGTTTATAGAAATAGCCCTATCACTATTTAAAACGCTTGACAGCATTGACACTCCCTGTTCTGTAAAAGCATTCGGGGTTGTTGGTGAATGCTTAAGTGTTTGGAACCTATCGCAATTTGCGATAAGTTCATTTAGCTCGTCTCTAGTGAGTTTGAACATAAAGTCATTCGGAAATCTTTTCTTATTCCTTTTTACAGCTTCATTCAATCTATGAGTAGGGACTTCATAAAGTTCTGCGAGGTCTCTGTCTATCATGACTTTTTGACCTCGGATTGTAAAAATTCTGTTTTCAATAATTTCAATGTTTTTCAATTTTGGTATCCTTTAATTTGGTTTAGAAGTTTATGAGTTTATAAGTTTATAAGAATTTATTTTTGCTATCGCTTATAATATTCATATATTTTTTAACTTCTCCTCAACTTCTAAACCTCTAAATTCATAAACTAATTATAACTTTGCACTAACCCCTGAACAATGAGCGCCCAGCCGTCTACAGCTATAAATATAAGTAGTTTGAAAGGAAGCGAGATGATTGTTGGAGATAACATGAACATACCGAGTGCAAGTAATATGTTAGCAACAACGAGGTCAAGTACAATGAATGGAACAAAAACAATAAATCCGATTTCAAATGCTGTTTTTAGTTCACTTAAAATATACGCAGGAGCAACTTCCCAAATGGTTATGTCTTCAGGTGACTTAGGCGGTGTTTTGTGTTTTAATTCGACAAAAAAGGCCAAATCATTTTCCCGAGTTTGTTTCATCATAAACTCTTTTAAAGGCTTAGAACCCTCGTCAATTGCAGCAATAAGGTTTTGATTTTTTTGATACGGAATAGAACCTCTCTCGTACATTTGCTGAAAGACTCCGCCCATTGTGTAAAAAGTAAGAATCATACACAGGCCTATTGTAACTATTGCTGGCGGCACCTGAACACCCATTGCAGTTTTAAGAAGTGAAAATACGATTGTAAATCTCAAAAAACAGGTCATACAGCAGAAAACAAACGGTAAAAGCGAAAATAGCGTCATTACCGTAAGTAACTGTAAAACAGGGTTCATATCTTTTATAACTGAGTCCATATTTTTTATCCTCTTTAGCGGGTTAAACCCTTGTGTTTATTTTTTCCATTAAATTTCGCATAACAGACTTATCATTTTTTTGTTTTTGTATACTTGTTTTTATTCCTATGCCGGTTTTGTCCATATAATTTGGTTTTGCAAGGTTTTGCATTGTCTGCTGAAAAGTCTCTTTAGAAGAAACTTCTTCCGGCTCAATAGAAGCAGATGTTTCAAGCTTGGAGATAAGAGTTGTTTTATCAACATCACCGGCTATCAAGAATTTTTCTCTGCCTGTTGATACTATATAAAGCGTTTTTCTTGGCGCAAGCGACATTGAATCAATTACTTTTAAATATTTTGATTTTGTGCCTGTCCCTTGTGAAGTTACATTTTTAAATACAAGCAGTGCAATAACAATTACACCTACCATTGCAAATGTATAAACCATAAAATTCGCTAAATATCCCATATTTATACCCTCTTAGTTTTAATTAATGAAAATTTGTTTTATGTCAAGCTTGTGCCTGTTCGTCTTCAACTTCAAAATCGCTGTAGTCAAAATCATCACCGCTGTTTTCTGGCTGAGCCTCTGTTTCTGCTTCAGGAGCAGGAGCTTCGTGAGATTTTTCAGGGTCGTTAACCTTTTCAATTCTAACTCCGAATCTATCATTTATGATTACGAGTTCTCCAGAAGCTACAAGTTTTCCTCCGACTTTTAGCGATACCTTGTTGTCATAGACTGAACATAAATCAACAATCAAACCTTCTTCTATGCTTTTAAGCTCGCCTAAAGTAACTTTAACTTTATCAAACTCAGCAGACATATCCACCTGAATACTATCCCATAAATTTGTATTTATATTATTTTCCATACCAATTCCTCCGCTTGTGTCGTAAGGTTCTATTATTTTTATATTTGGTTTAATTTGAAATTTTTGAACAATGTTTTCACAAATAAGTGTCATTTCTGAAGAATTGCTGTTTTCAAATAAAACAATATCTCCAACATCCAGTTTTTTAATATCAGCCACAGGAAAAGTCGTTGTTCCTAAAAGCAGATTAACTTCCACGAGACTGTTAGCAAAATCTTTATCCTCAAATCTTGGGGGCTTAGATTCCAATTCTTTAGGCGATAAAATATCTTTTGGTACTGAGATTATGAATTTTGCGGCCGTATCTGAAATCTCACTTTTAACAAAATAGGTTAAATGGAGAATTTCATTATATCTTCTGTGTGGCTCTATTGTAAAATTAGGAGCTAAAGATTCATAAAGAAAATCATTGAATGCCGTTATAATTCTGGCTTCTAATTCAGTAACTTCGGTTAGGTCAAATCGGCGATTATTTTTGCCGAGAACTTTATCTAGAATTACATTAATCGCATCCTGTGAAATTCTTATATAAACATCGTTTTTAGCGTTTATTTTAACCTTTGTTACAAAGAAAGTGTCGTTTTGAGAAAGGATATTCATATTTGTGCTTACTGACATAAGCTTGTATTCAAACCCGTCAAAAAAGAATTCGCTGCTACAGTTTTTAACAACTGGTGTAAAAACAGAATCCAGCCAGGCGAATTGCTTATATAATTCATCAAAGAATATAGAGTTTATCATACACAAAAGAGCCCTTTTCCCCTTTTATCCAGCGTACTTACCAGCCGCTTACAGTATAGTCCGACTCTATATTAAATTATTTTTCTACTCAAGACATCAACTATATAGATGAATTTTCTACTTGTTGTTTTATAATAAAGCATTACTTGCTGTTGTGCTTCGTGTTAAGATATTGTTATGAAACGCATAGCTGAGTATAGAGAAGAAATACACACCTGTTCTAAATGCGGCCTTTGCCAGTCTGTATGCCCTGTATATAAAATAACAGGGAATGATTGTACTGTATCAAGAGGGTTGTTTATTATGCTAAAAGGCTTGATAAAAGGTGAATTGAAAATGTCTAAAAATATGAACAGGTATTTAGATTTATGCTTAAAATGCGGTGCTTGTTCTAAATTCTGTCCAAGTGAGATAGATGTTGTAGATATTATAGCTTCGGCAAAAGCAGAATATTTCAAAACCTCAATTTCAGAAAAGTTTATTTCTTTTGTGCAAAAACAAATATTTTTTGGGATAGGAATAAATTTCTTGAAATTATTTTCACAAAATATTAAAAGCAAACATTTTGATAAGAAGGTAATATATTTTGGAGGGTGCTCAGGTAATATGAAAGGAAACAGGGCAGTGGTTAAGCTTCTGAATTCTTGCAATATAGAGGTTATAACTCCTGATTTTCACTGCTGCGGTATTCCGTTTTATGTAAGAGGAGATGTGCAGACATTTGATAATTTTAAACAGAGTTATCTTGATATAATTTCAAAATATAATATTAAAGAAGTTGTGACAACTTGCGCAAGCTGCGAAAAAACTATTAAATCTTTTAATAGTGAAATAGATGTAAAAAATATTTTTGTGTATTTAAAGGAGCATAACTTAAAGTTAAGACTTAAGAAAAATAAAAAAGTAACTTTCCATAAACCTTGCAATCTAGATAATTATGAAGATATAAAGTGGGTTTTGCAAAATACAGAAAATTTGGAATATAAAGAAATGAATGGCTTTGATGAATGCTGCGGGCTGAATGGAATTTCAAAAATATGGGAATATAAGATAATGTCAAAAATCTTCAGAAACAAACGTAAAAATATACAGAATACCGGGGCGAAAACGGTTTTAACATCTTGTTTGGGCTGTGAAGCTGCGTTATCATTGTATTCATTCGGCCAATACAAGGTAGAAGATTTTACTGAATTTTTGGTAAACAATATTTTATAAGCCTGATATTTTTAATTTGTGTTATAATTAATAAGAAATCAGAATTGATAATTAAATATCACTATGGGGCGTTAGTGCAGTTGACTGTGCCGAAAAAAATCCGAACCGTTGAGGATTTTTTGAGAGGAAGCCAAAACGGATGTTTTGCGCGCTACGCAACTGCTTACATTTGACAATCAAATATTACTATGGGGCGTTAGCGCAGTTGGTAGCGCACGACACTGGCAGTGTCGGGGTCAGGGGTTCGAATCCCCTACGCTCCACCATTTCTAAAAGAGAGCCGAAAAGGCTCTCTTTATGCATGTTTACACTTTTAGCGGCAAAAAAAGAATAAAACCCAAAATTTTAAAAACAGGCTAAAGCCTTTAATCATCAAGGTTTTTAGAGATTCGAGTCTCTTTAGATATTTTTCCTTTGGCTCTAAAAGCCTTAGCAAAAGTCTTTCCAGCATATTCCGGGATTTTTACTCCTTTGATTTTTGCCAAACTCTCAAAAAATTGTTGATAAAGAATTGCGGTTTCTTCTTCCGAATATTCTTTATCGTCAAATGTGATTATTACATTTACATCTTTTCTAATTTTCATAAAAACCTCCTTTTAAATTTGTGTGTTAACTATAAGCGTGCCGTCATCCCGAACTTGTTTCGGGATCTTACCAGAAAGCAAGTATAATGCTATATTGGTAAAATGCTAAGACAAGCTCTGCATGACAGTAATATAAATTTCCCCATTTTGGGAGCTTACCAGTATGACATGTTATAATTAGTCTATGAACAAAACTTATGCTGTTTATATAATGACTAATTATTCACAAACTTCTTTTTATATCGG
>CALUSJ010000086.1 GCA_944323405.1 Candidatus Gastranaerophilales bacterium | reverse complement strand
ACTATTCACTAGTCACTAATCACTAATCACTAGTCACCTAAACTCTAATATTTTTGTATTTTAGATTAAACTGTAATAGTTATTAATCAGCTGGATTGCTTCGTCCTAATCGTCCTCGCAATGACAGGAAGTCAGGCAGTGCTTGAGCTACAGCCTTAGCAGGGTTGAGGAGTTTAGAGGTTTAGGAGTTTAGAAGAAGTTAAAGAATATTCTTATTTTGAACCTTGTTTGCTTATTAACTTATTTACTTATTCACCTATTCACTATTCACTAGTCACTAATCACTAATCACTAGTCACCTAAACTCTAATATTTTTGTATTTTAGATTAAACTGTAATAGTTATTAATCAGCTGGATTGCTTCGTCCTAATCGTCCTCGCAATGACACCACACGGCCGAACCTAAACCTAAAATGCTCCCTTCACCCTTCACCCTTCACCTATTCACTACTCACTATTCACTAGTCACTAGTCACTAGTCACTAGTCACCCTCAACTCTAATATTTTTGTATTTTAGATAAAAATGTAATAGTTAATAATCAGCTGGATTGCTTCGTCCTAATCGTCCTCGCAATGACACCACTTTGTTTGCTTATTAACTTATTTACCTATTCACTATTCACTATTCACTAGTCACTAGTCACCCTCAACTCTAATATTTTTGTATTTTAGATAAAAATGTAATAGTTAATAATCAGCTGGATTGCTTCGGACTAATCGTCCTCGCAATGACACCACTTTGTTTGCTTATTAACTTATTCACCTATTCACTATTCACTAGTGACTAGTCACTATTCACTATTCACTATTCACCCTCAACTCTAATATTTTTGTATTTTAGATTAAAATGTAATAGTTAATAATCAGCTGGATTGCTTCGTCCTAATCGTCCTCGCAATGACATGTGACTCCTTGACCTAAACCCTAAAATGCACCCTTCACTCTTCACCCTTCACCTATTCACTATTCACTATTCACTATTCACTACTCACTAGTCACTAGTCACTAGTCACTAGCTCCCCATTTTTATGCTAAGATTTCTGTATGAAAAGTATTAATATAAAATGTCCTGCCAAAATAAATTTAACCTTAGAAATCTTAAATAAGCGTTCTGATGGGTTTCATAATATAAAAAGTATTATGCAGATGATAAGTTTGTATGATTATCTTAAAATAGAAGTATCTATCGGCAATCATACCTCAATCCAGCTTTCCGGCCGCAGCAGTGAAATCCCATATGACAATACCAATCTTGTATACAAAGCTGCTGAACTTTTTCTCAGAACAATTAACAAACAGGCGGAAGTTTATGTATATATAGAAAAAAATATTCCGATAGCAGCCGGTTTGGCCGGTGGGAGTACAGACGCCTGTGGTACGCTTTTGGGTTTAAACGAACTGTTTAATAAGCCTTTATCAAAAGAAGAATTACATATTTTATGCTCTAAGCTAGGCTCGGATTTGAATGTGTGCTTGGAGGGCGGATGTATTCTTGCTGAACAGAGAGGAGAAAAGATTACTAAAATAGATTCAGCGCTTGATTATCCTGTCACGCTGATTAAGCCGGCAAAGCTCGGGATTTCTGCGAAGGAGGCTTATTCTAAATATGCTGCACTCGAAAACAAACAAAATCTTCAAATGACAGACAAAATGCTTAAAGCTATTCAAGAAAAAGATGATATAGGCAAGTTTTTGTATAACGATTTGGAGCTGGCTGTGTATGATTCGTATTCAGAGCTTCAGTTTATCAAAAATAATTTCCCAAAATCAATTATGACAGGTTCAGGTTCAACATATTTTTTGCTTGAAAAAAGTATAACCAAACAGCTGCCGGATAGTTTTATTGTTATTGATAATCTGCGCTTTATAAAAGAAGGTGTTACGGTTTTATAAAAATACAAATGCTAAGAAAACTGGTTTTTGCGGATTTATGTATTAAATGTAACAATTTTGTCACATACTAGCAAATAATCTTTTTAGAGGTTATATTATGCTGTGAGGATATTTATAATAGGTTAGTAGGTATCCAAACATGAGGTCTTGATGTGGTAGATAATAGATCAGCAGGTTTTTACGGTATAGGCGGTGCATTTAACTTCAAAAGTGGTGACCCTTCAGGAACTGCTGCCAAAATGAGCCAAGAAAAATATGGTTCGGAGGCAATGTATCTTCCGCCTCTTGAGGAAGAAGGCGAGGGAGAATACGAAACTCAGCCGTTTGTTGATAGAAGTGCCTTATTAAGAGCAACACTCAATTCTCTTGCAATGTCTAATGTTGCGTCTGTTTTAAATTCTAAAAGACACAAGAAGAGCTTAAAAGATTTATTAGATGAGGCAAAAAAAGAAAAAGAAAAAGAGCAGGAAGAGATGCTGCATCATATTGAATCTGAATCGGATGAAGAGCTTGGAGAATTGCAGGAGCAGGAATAATATTTGATTCTAATTAACTATTCAGGTTTTTGTTTTAAGAAACGTTAGTATCCCTTACAACTTTGTGTAACCCTTTAGGGTGATCAACATTACGTTTAAGTTTTAGTGCTGTTTCCAGTGCCAATTGCTGGCATACAAGTACATTTGCAAACATTTGCTGGATTTCATTTTCACAAGTTACATCGAGATTCAAATAGGGTTTCAATTCTGGTGTTGATGGGCCTATGATTATAAATTTCGGGTGATAATCCGACATAATCTTATTAAGGTTTAGGATAGAACGTTCTGAAATTTTATCTACAGTAATGTATATTAAAACTCCTTTGTTATTCAAAACTGCAACATGGCCGTGCATAAATTCGCCTAGAATAGCAGCGCTTATGTTTTTGTATGATGTTTCTTTAATTTTAAGTGCTGCTTCTTTTGCAAGTGAGTATGAAATCCCGTCTGCTGTGATTATAATCGGGTTTTCCTTTGCCAGAATTTTGGCAAGCTTCCTAATTTCAGTTCTCTTTGCAAGAGCACGTTCTATAATTCCAGGCAGCGAGAACAGTGATTTTTTATAAATATTTGTTGAATCTGTTCCGTGGATATTTTCGACAAGCTTTAGTGAAATCAAGATTAAGCATAACATCTGAGAGGTAAAAGATTTTGTTGCGGCAATCCCTTTTTCTTCTCCTGCAAAGCAGGCAACTTTATAGTCACACTTTTTCCAGATTGTAGAATTTTCATTGTTAGTTATACAAAGAGTTGGCAGATTTGTTAATGTTTTTACTTTTTCTAATGATTTTAAAGTATCGCTGGTTTCCCCAGATTGGGTAATAAAAATATAGAGAGTGTTTTTATCGTGCGGGATTAGGTTTTTTAGCAAAAACTCGCTTGAATAAATCGCTCTGGATTCGATTTTAGAAATTTTTTCCAATAAATCTACTGCAAATCGTGCACAATGATAAGAAGAACCGCTTGCAACCAAAACGATTTTGGTAATATTATCAGGCAGTTCGATTTTTATCTCGCCATTTTCGGGGTTTATATATTTCATTAGAATATAGGGAATAATTTTTGCCTGTTCTATAATTTCTAATTCCATGTTTGTTTTCAAGTTTTGTCTAAACATAGCTCTCCTATTTTGTAATTTTATTTTAGCATATGGGGGATGAAGATGCTACACATACAATTTCTTTAAATCCGTTTTGTTTAAGTATGTTTGTCATTTCTTCAAAAGTGGCGCCGGTTGTGCATATATCATCTATTATTAGAACCGGCTTGTGCATATCTTTGGTTATATCGAGTTCAAAAGCGTTTGACAAATTTGCAAGGCGTTCTTTCCTTGAAAGTTTATATTGCGGTTTTGTATCTTTAATGCGTTTCAATAATTTATCATTGAGTGAATATCCAGAAAGTCTGCAAAACTCTATTGCAACGAGTTCCATATGATTGTATTTTCGTTTTTTTATTCTGTTTTTATGCAGAGGAGTAGGTATAACCTGAAAATCACGTTTGTCATTAATATTCTCCCAGTATTCATACATAAACTTTGCAAGATAAAACGCAAGTTCTTTTTGTTTGTGATATTTCAACCCTCTGATAAGTTTTTGCAGAGTTTTTTCATAAACTCCGCAGCAATAAATATTCACGCCGTTAATAATTCTGTTTGGGCGAAAATCTGAAAAATGGAGTTCATTGTAGCAGAGAGGGCACATTTTTAATGAATTTTTTGAAGATTTACAAAAATAACATTTCTTCTTGTATATCAAATCCAAAAACGATTCTATAAATTTTTTCATTCCCTAAGCCCAATCCTCTAGTGTGTATTTTTTTTGTATTTATTCGGCTTTTTATTCTTCTTCGTAAATGGTTGTGAAGAAGCGGTTGTATAAGTAGTTTGAATTCTTTTCACGCTCAACACATCCGGCATGGCCTGAAGTGCAGTCATAACACGTCTTAGTGTATCAATATTATCTAATTCAATACCCAGCTCAATAATCCCGACTTTACCTTTTGATTTTACGTTAGCAGAAGTAATATTTGTATTATTATCTGATACAACTCCAATTACGTCTTTTAGCAGCCCGAGCTTTTCGGCTGTTTCAATACGTATAGTCGTGCTGTATGTTTTGTTTATATTATTACCAGACCAGTGGATATCAATGAGTCTTTCAACTGGTATATTTTCTAAGGTTTTGCAATCAAGCCTATGAACTGTAACTCCTTTAGAACGTGTGACTACGCCTACAATCGGCTCTCCAGGGATAGGAGAACAACAGCGGGCAAAAGAATAAAGAAGCCCTTCTAGGCCTATAATATCTTTTTCAGAAGCTTTTCTTGGTTTATGCTGAACTTGGGTTTCTTGTTTTTGAGGTTTTCTTAAACGGTTAACAATTTTGTTTACAGTAGTTTCGCCATATCCGAGAGCTGCAAACAAATCTTCTGCGCTTACGTAATTCATTTGTTTTGCAACTTTATCAAATTCACCGTTTTTCACATACTCATCAAATACGGTTTTAGTAAGTTCGTGTTCGAGATTTGCTTTACCTATTTCAATATGGTCTTCTCGTTTATTCCGTTTGTACCATTGCCGAATCCTAGAAGCAGCTTGTTTTGTAACAACAAAATTAAGCCAGTCGAGTCTAGGAGCAGCAACTTTTGAGGTCATGATTTCAACGATATCGCCATTTTTGAGTTTTGTATCTAATTGGGCAATACGTCCATTAATCAAAGCTCCGACTGTTTTGTGTCCCACATCCGAATGGATACGGTAGGCAAAGTCTACGGGTGTGGCGCCTTGTGGTAAATCTATAACGTCGCCGCCAGGAGTGAATGCAAATACTTGATCCGAAAACAAGTCCAGCTTAACAGAGTTAACAAAATCTTCTGCGGTTTTGGTTTCTTTGTTGTATTCAACGAGCTTGCGCATCCAGGAAAACTTGATATCGCTTGCAGAATCGGCCTTTTTAGAGCCTTTCTCTTTGTATCTCCAGTGGGCTGCAATACCATATTCGGCTATTTCATGCATTTCCCAGGTTCTTATTTGTACTTCCAATGGTTTCTGGCGTGGCCCGATTACTGATGTGTGAAGCGATTGGTACATGTTACCCTTGGGCATCGCAATATAATCCTTGAACCTTCCAGGAATCGGCTTAAACTGGGAATGGATGAGTCCGAGAACTTCATAGCATTCTTTTTCTGTATCAACGATTACACGGACTGCTGTAATATCATATAAGTCGTGAAAAGCTACATTTAGCCGCTGCATCTTATTATAAATACTGTAATAGTGTTTTGCACGCCCTGTAATCTGAGCGTTAATTCCGCTTGCTTTTACATCTTTAGAAATTTTGTCAATCAAAAGCTTGACTGTCATTTCTCTTTCGGCTTTTTTTTGAGAAACAAGCTGGGCGATTTCATAGTATTTGTCAGGGTGCAGGTACTTAAGTGACAAGTCTTCCAATTCAGCTTTTATCTTACCAACCCCCAGGCGATTGGCTAGCGGAGCAAATATATCCAGAGTTTCTTGGGCTATCCTCTGTTGTTTTGCCGGGGTCATATAGTTTAGAGTCCGCATATTATGCAGACGGTCAGAAAGCTTAAGCAGAATTATTCTGACATCACTTGCCATTGCTATAAGCATACGTCTAAAATTCTCAGCTTGACGCTCTTCTGTCGATTTAAACTGGAGTTTGCCAAGTTTTGTAACGCCCTGAACAAGGTTTAATACGTCTTCTCCAAATTTCTCTTTGATTTCTTCCGGCTTTGTGTCGGTGTCTTCTAAGATATCGTGTAAAAAACCTGCCATTAAAGTATGTTTATCGGCTCTTAGTCCGATTAAAATTTTGACTACTTCGATGGGATGGATTATATAGGGCTCTTCTGATACCCTATACTGGCCGGAATGAAGCTTTTTGGCAAATTCAAAAGCTTGTTCTAATTCGTTTATATCTTCTTCGGGATATTCAAGTTCTTCTAAAAGCGCTCGGATTTCGTCAAATGTTATTACATACTTTTCCATTATATAGTTATAATAGAGGTTTTTCTATGATTTTTCAAGGGGGGCTATAAACATTCGAAGGGTTTTATTTTAAATTTTTGTTGTAATTACAATTGAATGCTTAAAAAAAGCGTGGTATAATTTGAAGGTAAAAAAAGAGAGAACAATTAAAAAGAAAGGATTATGACATGGCAAAATATGTATGCACAGTATGCGGCTATACTTCTGAAGGCGAAGCGCCAGAAAAATGCCCGGTATGCGGAGCTGGAAAAGAAGCTTTCAAATTAATGGCTGAAGGTGAAAAAAATTATGCAGATGAACACAGAATCGGTGTTGCAAAGGATGTTGACAAAGAGATTCTGGAAGGCTTAAGAGCAAACTTTATGGGAGAATGCACAGAAGTCGGTATGTATATTGCAATGGCAAGACAGGCTGATAGAGAAGGTTATCCTGAAGTTGCTGAAGCATTCAAGAGATATGCATTTGAAGAAGCAGACCACGCTTCAAGATTCGCAGAACTCTTAGGAGAAGTTGTAACTACTTCAACCAAAAAGAATCTTGAATTACGTGCAGAAGCAGAGTTTGGCGCTTGTGACGGCAAGATGGAAATAGCAAAGAAAGCTAAAGCGCTCGGACTTGATGCAATTCACGATACTGTTCACGAAATGGCTAAAGACGAAGCACGCCACGGCAGAGGTTTTGACGGACTGCTTGCTAGATATTTCGGCAGCTAGAACTTGTACAAGTTTAATATTTGCAGCAAGGGAATGGCTTTCGGGTTATTCCCTTTTTCTATAAAGCTTTTATTGCTTAGTACATTTTAGCTGTATGTAAAAATTATTGAGATGTCATGTTTGAATGTTTTATTCAAATAGTGTATGTTTTACAATTTCTAAGCTATTTGGTTTTTGTCAAGTAATTTAACAAAAAAACATGATAAAAACGTAACAATTTTAACAATTTGGGAAAATGAAAAAATGCTTATTTTATTGGGTTTTGGCCTTTTGTGACTTTTTGTGAAAAAGTTGATTAGAATAATTATTTGATTTATCATTTAAACATAGGATTAGATTTTGGGAAGAGAATGTTATTCTCTATATATAAGGAAAGCTGGATGAAAATAGCTAACCTTTAAGCCTTGATATGTAAATTAGGAGGTTATTAATAGAAATGCAAAACAGTTTAAATAAGGAAAGAAATGTAGTAGAGTTTACCCCGTCACAGAAGAGCAGCACGGTAACTGATGTTATGAAAAATTCTGCGATGTCTCCGATGACGAAGCTTACAGAGCCGGTAAAAACTGCTCAAATAACCCCTATAAAAAAATGTGTTTTCGTAATTAAAAAAGACGGAACGAGAGAAGAGTTTGATAACAGAAAAATAATAAACGCCGTAAAAAAATCAGCTACAAGAATGCTTGTTAATTTTACGGATGAGGAGTTGAAAGAAATATGTGATTTCGTTGATAATAATATTATCAAAATGAACAAAACAGAGATTTCTATAGCTGATATGCACAATCTTGTTGAAGGTGCTCTGGAGCATATTAACCCGGTTGTTGCACAAAGCTACAGAAACTATAGAAATTATAAACAGGATTTTGTGCATATGCTAGACAAAGTTTATCAAGAGTCACAGAGAATTATGTACATTGGTGATAAAGAAAACGCCAATGCGGATTCTACACTTGTTTCAACTAAACGTTCTTTGATATTCAATGAATTAAACAAAGAACTGTATAAAAAGTTCTTTTTGACAGTAGATGAATTACAGGCAATCAGAGACGGGTATATTTATATTCACGATATGTCTGCAAGACGTGATACAATGAACTGCTGTTTATTTGATGTAGCGTCTGTTCTAAAAGGCGGATTTGAGATGGGTAATTTGTGGTACAATGAGCCTAAGTCTCTTGATGTAGCTTTTGATGTAATAGGTGATATTGTAATGGCTGCTGCAAGCCAGCAGTACGGCGGTTTTACTGTAGCAGAAGTCGATAAGATTTTGGCCCCTTATGCTGAAAAGACTTTTGAAAGACAGAATGATAAATACTTATGCTTAGGTCTTTCGTTTGAAAAAGCAAGAGAAGCTGCTATGGAAGATGTTAAGAAAGACTTTGAACAAGGTTTCCAGGGTTGGGAATACAAGTTTAATACAGTAGCTTCATCTCGTGGTGATTATCCGTTTATCACAGTAACAGCTGGTTTAGGCACTGGCGTATACGAAAAAATGGCTACGATGGCTATGCTCAAAATCAGAATGGGCGGTCAGGGTAAAAAAGAGTGCAAGAAGCCGGTTCTATTCCCGAAAATAGTGTTCTTATATGATAAAGATTTGCACGGTGAAGGCTGTGTAAACGAAGATTTGTTCAAAGCTGGTGTAGAATGTTCCAAAAAGACAATGTACCCGGATTGGTTGTCATTAACTGGCGATGGTTATGTGGCTTCTATGTATAAAAAGTACAAGAGAATTGTATCACCGATGGGCTGTAGGGCATTTTTATCACCTTGGTTTGAAAGAGGCGGAATGAATCCTGCTGATGAAAATGATAAACCGATTTTTGTCGGAAGATTCAATATCGGTGCAATAAGCCTTCATTTGCCTATGATTTATGCTAAAGCTAAAAAGGAAAGCAAAGATTTTTATGAAGTTTTAGATTATTATATGGAACTTATAAGACAGCTTCACAAGAGAACTTATGATTACCTTGGGGAAATGAAAGCTTCTATTAACCCGCTTGCATTCTGCGAAGGCGGATTCTTAGGCGGTCATTTAGGTATCCATGATAAAATCAGACCGATTCTGAAATCATCAACAGCTTCTTTTGGTATTACTGCTTTAAATGAACTGCAAGAGCTGCATAATGGCAAGTCTCTTGTTGAAGACGGCGAGTTTGCGCTGGAAGTTATGGAATATATTAACAAGAAAATTCAGGAGTACAAAGAAGAAGACGGTATTTTATATGCAATCTATGGAACTCCTGCTGAGAACTTGTGCGGGTTGCAAGTGAAACAGTTTAGAAAGAAATACGGTATTGTAGCCAATGTTTCTGATAAACCGTATGTTTCAAATTCGTTCCATTGCCATGTTTCAGAACAGATTGGGCCTATACAGAAACAAGATTTGGAAGACAGATTCTGGGATTTATTTAACGGCGGCAAGATACAGTATGTAAAATATCCGATTGATTATAATACAGAAGCCGTTGAAACTCTTATCAACAGAGCGATGGATAAAGGTTTCTATGAAGGCGTAAACTTGTCTTTGTCATATTGTGACGATTGCGGTCACCAGGAATTGAATATGGATGTTTGTCCGAAATGCGGTTCAAAGAATCTTACCAAAATTGAGCGTATGAACGGCTATCTTGCGTATTCAAGAGTTAAGGGTGATTCAAGGCTTGCTGATCACAAGATGGAAGAGATTAAAGATAGAGTAAGTATGTAAATTTTCTCTGTAAATTTCAATGAACGGTTTTAGATTCGGCCGAATGCGAAAATAGCATTCGGCCGAATCTTTATGCTTCTTTGGGTTTTCTTGTAAAATAGAAAGCTTGGATTACATTAAGAAATATTTACATTGATATTAAGATTATGTAAGGAAATCATAATTTTGGAAAAATTTAGTCTATAATGATAATGCAAAGAACGAAAGAAATATGAAGGAGAAAGATATGCAATCGATAGAAGAAATGCTTGGTAAACTCGAAACAGCAGATAATACAACAAAAAATAAAATAGAGAATATTTTAGTAGACAAAGGTACTGCTGTGGTTCCCGAGCTGGTAGATCAATTGCAGAACGTAAGAGGCGTAAAGCGCGGTGTTGTAGCAATGACTCTTATTAGAATAGGAGAAGCTTCTGTCGAATATCTTAGAAGAGCAGCAAATACTAATAAAGATTTTGAGTGGGTTGCTAAATATCTTATATCAGAAATAAAAGGTGTTGCAGCATAAGTGGCAGAAGATAAATTAAATGTAAAAATATATACAGACGGAGCTTGCAGCGGTAACCCCGGGCCTGGCGGGTATGGTACTATTTTAGTCTATCAGGATAAAGATGGTACGGTACACGAAAAAGAGTTGTCAGAGGGTTTTGGCAATGTGACGAATAACCAAATGGAGCTTATGGCGGTAATAGTTGGTTTAGAGGCACTTAAAAGACCTTGCAATGTGACATTGTATTCTGACAGCAAGTATGTTGTTGATGCGTTCAACCAGAATTGGATTGACGGATGGGTTAAAAGAGGGTGGAAAACAGCAGATAAAAATCCTGTTAAGAATATTGAATTATGGCAGCGACTGCTTAAAGCCAAAGAGATGCATAATGTTGAATTTATTTGGATAAAAGGCCATGCCGGCCATATGTTTAACGAAAGGTGTGATACACTTGCTGTTAAAGCTTCTAAAAATGATGATTTGAGTGAGCCTTGGTTTTAATTTAAAGTTTCAGCAGTTTGAATTATTGTAAATTTGCTTGCTAAATCATACAGTCCAATGGTATAATAAAGAAAAAGGATTATGTTGTATGAAGAAAAGTCTTTTATTGCTTGCATTATTATTACCGGCAGCAGTTGTTGCTAATGAGATAGTTTCGTTGGAGGGGCTTACTGAGCCGGAGTGGAAAGATTTTGCACCTTCTGCATATGTAGATGTAGAGGAACCAAAGGGCTTAGGAAAACTTAATGAGACGGCATCTTATTGGTATCAAAGAAAATCGGATTTTGAAAGCTCAATAGAAGAATGTCGTGCAATAGAAGATGAAGAAGCAAAGCTTAGCTGCTATCAAGAAGTTAAGGTTAAGCAGTATGCTAAAAATAGCGAATATAATGCTAAAATAGAAGCTCAAGAAAGAGCCGGACTGGGTCCAAGTGAAATGTATGATAGAACGAATAATATGCTTCCTATCGGTAATTACTTAAACAATTTCACACGCTTCCAGCCTAATGAAATTCGCTAGATTGGAACTTAATACGGGATTATGTGCCCCCAAAAAATCTCACAATTGTTTTTTAGCAAGCAGATATAAGTAATCCTTGTTTTTTTGTGTCCTTTTATTTTCATGTATCCGACACCGTAAACTATTGATGAAACAAATACATCACCGACTTTTTGCTCATATTTTTCTATATGTTCATCTTTTGATACAACTTTTACGTGTTTTTTGTATTCTTTAGAATACATTTCCGAGAAATAATCAGTGTATTCTGAAGCAAGCACAGAAGAACATAATAATAATGATAGAATGCATAAAAATATTTTTTTCATACCCATATGATACCACAAAAGTTGTCATAGAAAAGATATATCAATTGGCTATTATTCAAAACAGTTTAATTTTTCTATGATATAAATTAGTTTTTTTTATTTTTGCTGATTCTTATTTTCCAACCAAGTATAGTAATAATTTTTTGGGCTTTAGAACCATATTGGTATTCATTTTTCACAGAAAAAATCTTTTCCCAAAAATTATCGCCTCCGTTTTTTATTGTTTTCAAGAGTTTTGCGTAATCTTTTTCAAGCAAATTCTTGCAAAGCTCAAGATATTCGGATTGATATCTTTCTGGTACAGCGTGATATCGTGTAGATAACGTTTTGATAGCATCTTTCAAAAAATAAGTTCTGTATTTTTGGTATAAACCTTCTTTTATTAATAAATTTTTCACACATTCCAAACTTTGTATAATATCTAAGTTATTATTTGATTGTGAATTAACGGCAGAGCCGGTTCTTATTAAATAATTATAAAAAGGTTTGTCAACGAAGATAATTTTTTCAGCGTGAACTCTTGCACTAACCGTAAATATTGTGTCTTCAGCTTGCCGAGTTTCAGCGAATTTTATTCCCGTATTTTTTATAAAACTAGCTTTAAATAATTTGTTACAAGCAATAAGAATAGTGCCAAAAAGATACGATGCAGATATATTGTGGTTAAAAATCTTGCTTTCAGGGAGTTTTATTTTCATTTTATGAAACTTGACTCTGCCGGAATCTTGGTAAATTTCTTTAAAACCAAATTCTACGATATCACAATCAAAAGTTTTAGCTTTGCTGTACAAAATTTCGAGCGCATTAGAATCCAGCCAATCGTCAGAATCAACGAATGCAATGTATTCTCCATTTGCTTTTTCAATCCCAAGGTTTCTTGCAACACCCGGGCCTTGATTCTTTTGATTGAAAACGACTATTCTTTTATCTTTTTGAGCATATTGATTAAGAATTTCCAGAGAAGAATCTTTGGAACCATCATTCACACATATTATTTCAATATCCTTAAGAGTCTGTGAAATAAGGCTCTCCAAACATTTTGCAATATAATTTTCTACATTGTATACGGGTATAATAACTGAAACTTTTACCATAAATTTACACCGTTGAAGAAAAACTATTCAAAGCTCTGCGTAAAACTCCGCAATTACGCCTTAATGAATCTTCAGCTTGTTCACGACTTAGATTGCACTTAAGCATTATTATTGAAGTTTTAACACTCCACTCGCATTCCAAAAGTGTTTGCAGAGCCTTGGAATGATTAACTCCAGCAATTTCAGCAACAATTCTTATTGCTCTGTCTTTTAATTTTTCATTTGTTGGCATTAGATCAATCATAAAGTTTTCATAAGTTTTGCCAATCTTAATCATAGCTCCAGTAGAAAGCATATTTAGCACCATTTTTTGTACAGAGCCGGCTTTCATTCTGCTGGAGCCTGCTATAACTTCGGGCCCGACTTCTACACAAATTCCCAGCCCGGCTTCTTCCAGTATCATAGCGTCATGATTGCAAGTCAGCGCTATTGTCCTGCAATTAGCCTTATCTGCCTGATTTAAGACACCTAATAAGTATTTGGGGTTGCCGCTTGCAGAAATAGCAACGCAGACATCTTTGTCTGTAAGACATTGGGCATCCTTAACTCCAGCATCGTAATTATCTTCTGCGCCTTCGGCTGCATTCCTAATAGCTTTATCCCCGCCGGCAATAAATCCTGTTACCATATCAGAAGGCACGCCAAAGGTCGGAGGACACTCCGATGCGTCTAAAATGCCGATTCTTCCTGATGTTCCGGCTCCATAGTAATACAATTTGCCGCCAACTAAAAATTGTTTTGCTATCATATCAACGGCCTTTGCAATATTCGGAAGCTCGTCTTCAATAGCTAGAGCAACAAGTTTGTCTTCTTCATTAATCTTTCTTACCATGTCTATGGTTGATAAAAGATCAATGTTTTTTGTGTTTTCATTTCTGTACTCTGTAATAATTTCACTCATAACACACACTCCTTATATAATAATAAACCACTTAAATTCACTATATTTTGCTCATTAAATCAGCCATTTCGATTGCAGATTTGGCAGCATCAGAACCTTTATTACCGGCTTTTGTTCCGGCTCTTTCGATTGCCTGTTCGATATTATCAGTAGTTAAAACTCCAAATATAACAGGAGTTTCTGTTTCCAAGCTAACAGAAGCTATACCTTTTGATACTTCTGCGCATACGTAATCATAATGTGATGTAGAACCCTTAATTACTGCACCGAGAGCAATGATTGCATTGTATTTGTTGCTCTTTGCACATTTCTTTGCTATAACTGGGATTTCAAAAGCTCCGGGACACCATACAATATCGATATTTTCTTCTTTTACTCCGTGACGCTTTAATTCATCCATAGCCCCGGATAGAAGCTTGGAACTTATAAACTCATTGAAGCGGGATACTATTATACAAAATTTTTCATTTGTGACAGTTAACAAACCTTCTATTATTGACATTTACTTTCTCCTTAATGCTATCTTATTTTATTATACACGATTTTATCAATAAAAGGATATAATTTTAAGAGTTATTTACAAAAAAGGGGCAGCCAACTAATAAAGGTGACAAGGTAGGGGTTGAGGGGTTGAGAGGTTTAGGGTGACTAGTGAATAGTGAGTAGTGAATAGTGAATAGGTAAATAAGTGAATAAGGGCGTAGGTCAAGCAGTGCCAGACTTCCTGTCATTGCGAGGACGATTAGTCCGAAGCAATCCAGCTGATTAATAACTATTACATTTTAATCTAAAATACAGAAATAGTACCGTTCTTTTTATTAAATAGAGTATATATATAATGTTGTCTGTTATTCATAAATAAATAATATCAAAATGTTAGAGTTTAGGGGGATTAGGTGAAGCGTGAAGGGTAATTAGTTAGTAGAACAGGCAATGACAGGGGGGG
>CALUSJ010000085.1 GCA_944323405.1 Candidatus Gastranaerophilales bacterium | reverse complement strand
AGATTGGAAACTATGATGATGAAAATTCATACAACGCAAAATCTAAACTCCTTGGGAAGGATGCAATCAACCAACAGCAGTACTATCACCAATGACGAGATTAGATTAAATTATTCAGAACAAATGCACAAGCAAAGACTCTTGTATGCCCAGCCGGACTCTTACGAGAGCGGTATGTCATTTAAGGGCAAAAAAGAAATTGTAAAGAAAGTTATAACAAAAGCGGCGGATAAAGAGACAAAATTGGACAAGTTTCTAAAGAGCCGCTTTTTTGATGGTGCTTTAAATTTAATGGGACACGAGGTTCTTACACAGGCTTGCATATCTGCAATTATATGTATAATATTGAGACCGGCTACTATTATGGCTTTCCCGACAAAGAAAAATAAGCAAGATAATATGTATGCTTCGGCTCACTCAATGTCTTCAGGTGCAGTTGGTATTGTAGGTTCTATATTAATAGCAACTCCATTTTCTAAAGGTATCAAGTACGCCAAAAAGAATTTATTACCAAACTTGGATCCAGAAATATTAAGAAAGAAATTTCCGCATCTAAAAATGGAATCTATTTGGAAGGACAAAGATGCAGGAATTAAGAAACCGCTTGATGAATGGAAGGATTTCTTGGGAAACACGTTCTCTACCGATGTGAAAGATACATTGACTGTTGCAAGACCAAAACATTTGTCACAAATCTCTGAAGAAACATTAAATAAACAATTTAACCTAAATATTGATTTAAATGCAATGAAAGATAAATCAGTAAATGAATGGGTTGATAGGAATGGTAAAAAAATACATATTGATTTAAAAGATATGTTTATTGCTGTTAAGGAAGAAGGTATGGAGAGCGCACTTCATTTAAAAGATTATGAAAATGTAAACTTCTTCACATTAAAGCATATAAATAAAGAATTTTTAGAAGAAATTATGCCGGATCTGGATATAGCTTCTATTGAGAAAAACGGTAAGAGATTACACCCGGATTTTTGGAAAAAGAAAGATGGTACCCCATACAATCTTGATATGGATATGATACACCTTTCTTCATACAGAGAAACTAAACATGCAACTCCGCTGTATACAGGGGAAAAAAGAGAAGGAACCCGAGATAAAAAATATTGTTCATATCAATCAAATACAGTAGAAAAAGATACGGATGGTATCATAAAAGAAGGAGTCCCTGATAAATTAGGCACTCCGGTTACGCAAAAAATGTTAGATGCTGATGCAGCAAATGAAATAAGTGATAAATGGTTAGGCTGGCTTCCTGATATTGTAACCAGAATTCCGATAGCAGCGGGAACCATAATGCTGATACCGTGGATTTTAAAACATATTTTTGGTTTAGAAAAAAGCAAAAAGCCTGCAGAACCAGTGGCTGCAGCCAAGGAGATTGTTCCTGCCAAACAGGAAATCGACACCAGAAAGGCGGTGGCATAATGAATATTCAAGGTTTAAATAGCTATAATTTACAAGCAAAATATGCTAACAATAAATATTCTCTAAGACAAGCTGACCCTTCAGAAATCAACATGCCGCAACAGACAAGCTTTAAAGGAAAAGAAACAAAATTCGGCAAGTGGATTGGTAAAATGTATGGCAAGTATTATGCAGCGAAAATGTATAATCAAGATTGGATACAAAATGCTTCTGAAAAAATGGCCAAATCTTCTATTCCAGGAAGTATGACAGAGCATATGGCAACACTGGGGTCAGTTTTAACAAGCAGTGTGTATATGTGGCAGACATTACATAATAAAGACTTGGATGCAGATAAAAGAAAGACTTTGGCTATAAATCAAGGCCTCTGCTGTATAATTCCTGCAATTGCAGCTTATACAGTAGCAGCTAAGATAAGAGGTCTTAACAAAAAAATGGAACACTTATACCGCGGACTTAAAGAAGAGCAAATTACGAAAATCCGTAAAGTGGATAGTGAAAAAGCCAAGCTGATTAAAGAGTCTTTAGGCACAAAATTAAAAAACTTCGGCTCACTGATGGGTCTAGTAACATTTACATTAATTTACAGATACATAACACCAGTTCTTGTTACACCATTGGCAAACAAGATGGGTGATAAATTAAATGCACGTAAAAAGGCTAAACAAGTAGCGATGCAGCCTACTGTTAATATAGCAAAAGAAGTTGAAATGAAGCCAATGGCTAGCACAAGACAAGTTGCTTAAATAGAAATGCAAACCTAATGTGTACATACAAAGAAAGACTGTTTCGGATTAATTTTCGGAGCAGTTTTTTTTATTATAAAATTAAGAAATGGAATTTATTTATTTAGAAGAGGTTGATTCTACAAATAGGTATGCAAAAGAGCATATTAATGAACTTAAAGACAAAGATGTGGTTTATACGTTTAACCAGACAAACGGAAGAGGAAGGCTTAACAGAAGCTGGGAGTACTTAGGTAAAGACAATATCTATGCTACGATTGTTTTAAAGCCGTCAGATAAAATGGAAGAAAAATTTTCTAACCTTACCCAGTATTTATGTGTAAAGCTCGCAGAGCTTTTTGAAGAATACGGAGTTAAGCCCGTCATCAAATGGCCGAATGATATTCTTGTAAATTCTAAAAAAATCTCCGGCATTTTAGCAGAAGGAGTTGTTCAAGGTGACAAACTGGAAGGGCTTGTTCTTGGATTTGGCGTGAATTTAAACAGTACAAAAGAAATCTTAGCAAAAATCAGTCAGCCTGCAACATCTTTGAATATTGAAATAGGGCATTCAATCAACGCGGAAGAATTCTTAAAAAAACTTTTAACGAGATTTTGTTTAGGGTATGATAAATTTATAGCCGAAGGGTTTAAGGTCATAAAAGAAGATTATTTGAAAAGATTTGGTTTTATGACAAAAGAGGTTACTATTAGAGGAGCCAAAGGAGATATTTTAGGTGTAATCGAAGGTGTAACCGATAACGGCGCAATAAGGCTTAAAGACTCAAAAGGCAATAGTCAAATTCTTTTAAT
>CALUSJ010000084.1 GCA_944323405.1 Candidatus Gastranaerophilales bacterium | reverse complement strand
AATCACTGTTTTTAAACCCAAACACAGGGTCGTTAAGATTTACTTTTTTACCGTCAATCATGACATATCTTTCGCCTTTATTATCCGTATAAATACGATATGATTTTCCGTCTATAACGGCTTCGTTTTTATATGGATTTGTAGTTACGTTAAATGCCATAATTTTATCCTCTTATATATATAAAGTATATTAGAGAAAATTAATTGCTTTTTCTACAGTTTATTATTAAGAAATGTAACAATAAATAAATATAAACTACAACATTTCAGAGCGAATGATAGTAATAAATTCTCTTGCAAGCTTCTCGTTCCATTTTTGGTTAATATCTTGTTCAATTAACTTTATTGCTTCATCTTTTGATTTCGCATCTCTGTATGGCCTTTTTTCCAAAAGTGCAAAATAAGAATCTACTATTAATATTATCTGAGATTCTATTGGGATTTCGCTGCCGGACAACTGTCTTGGATAGCCTCTGCCATCCCAATTTTCGTGATGTTTTTCTATTATTGGTATAACATCTACAATATTTGAGATAGGATTAAGAATTTCTCTTGCTGCTATAACAGGATGTTGTTTTATAGAAAGTCTGTCTTCTTGAGTTAGCGGTTCTTTTTTGTTTAACAGATCTTTAGGCAGCATTGTATTTCCAATATCATAAAGCAAAACAGCAATTTTTAATCTATCTATAGCTTCTTTAGACAAATCAAAACGTTTTGCTAAAAGTGTGGCAATGTCGACTTTTTGTTTAACTCCTCCTGCTTGGTGTTCGGGGTTGTATGTACTAACAAGAGCATCTGCAACTTGATAAAGTTTTTCATTATTAATATTCATTTCTTGTAATTTATCAGTAAGCATTTTGGAGGTTTTATCATCTACAGGAATTCTATGTTTTGTCAGAATATCTACAAATGCATTTATAGCAACCTCCTGCCAAGAAGTTTCATATGCAGGTTTTGCAATTGTAACCTGGTTTCTGCCATTTCTTTTAGATTCATACATAGCTTGATCAGTAATTTCCAAAAGTTCATCAACATCATCTGAATGCTCCAGATAAGTTGCGACACCTAAACTAGCAGTGATATGTCCGATGCGCTCAAGTTCAACAGCTTCTATTGCTTTTCTAATACGTTCAGCTGCTATATATCCGCCTTTTGAATCTACTCCGGGCAATATAATATTAAATTCTTCGCCGCCCATTCTCGCTGCAATATCGATTGAGCGGGCATTGCATTTCAATACCTCTGCTATAGCTTTTATGGCGATATCTCCATAATTATGGCCATATTTATCATTTATCATTTTTAAATGATCTAAATCAAGACCAATTACTGTAAATTTTTGTTTTTGTCTTACAGCACGAACAGCTTCTTTTTTGATAAATTCTTCAAAATATCTCCTGTTATAGAGGCCTGTCATTCCGTCTGTGATAGCTTGTTCTTTAACAGCCTGGAATAAATCAGCAATGGTTATAGCTAATTCTATTTGTTTTGCAAATAAATTTAAAAAATTAAGCTCGCTGTCACTAATAGTTTCTCTTGAAGAAAAAACAAGCATTGAACCAAAGTGAGTTTGTTTTGACTTTAATGGAACCAAAATATAAGATTTCATTTTTGCATCATCAATAAACGCTTTAACGTTATTTTCGTCTAACGCAGGGATAAAACCGCATATAAGTTTTGTAAGTTCTACCGATTGATAAATTTCATTGTTTGAAATTGCATTTTTTAATTCTTCAAAATGAGGGAAATTCATTCTGTAATCTGATATATCGCAGTTGAAAAATTTCTTGAATTTTTCATCCAAATCTGCTCTTGAAGAGGCTACGATTTGTAAATACTCTCCGTCATTATCAGATTTTTGTTTAACAATGAAGCTGTATAAATACCCTAATTCTCCTTGCAAACTATTTACAATAGCATTTAATACGCTAGATAAAGGTTTGGAAGAATTCATCATGTCCCAAATATGCTGCAAAGTCAACATTTGCCTGTTTGCTCTATCCAGTTCTCTTGTTCTAATGCTTATCTCGGCCTCAAGTTTTGCATTTCTTTCATAGACTTCTTTTAAAGACAAAGTGCCCGAATAAACAGTTGATTCAACCTTTTCAAGTCTGTTTTTAAAATTTTTTATGCTATCAAATAAACCCACAAGTGCAGTCCTTTAATTCCATTAGTTAATTATAACATACGAAATAGTATAACATTATTATGCAAAAAAATAAACCTCCTTGACGGGAATTGAACCCATGACCTCGGGCTTCGGAGACCCGCGCTCTATCCAACTGAGCTACAAGGAGGTGCTGGATTTAAGCTTTTTTTTAATTGCCCGTGTGTAATTTGCGGGTAATTTTATATATAATACTAACACAAAAAATTTGATTAAAACATTTGTATTTCCAAGCAAGATTGACGTAATAAATAAGCTAATGTAAAATAAAATAAGGACTTTGGAGAGATTTAATGAATAATGTTTTTGAAAAGAATATAAAAGCGCTTGCCCAAAAAGATGAGGTATTGGCTTCTGAACTTAGCCTATATGTTCCGACAGACATTCCGCAGCTTGTGAAAGAAAATAATTATTTTAATCTTTTGTACAAAAACACATATCTGCATAACAAACAGAACCCTCTGCAAGAAGCTTTGGAAATTTTCATGAGTGCTACAAATACTCCTGTTACGATACACTTTATTTACGGCTTAGGTCTTGGTTATCTGTTCCAAGTTGCATCAAAGCAATCACAAGGTACTGTAATTCTTTATGAACCTGATTTGAATATATTAAAGACGGCTTTTTCTCTAGTTGATTTTTCAGAAGATATCAGCAAAAACAATATTTTTATAACTTCAGATCTAAAAAAAGCTGGTGAGTATATTCATAAAAAATCAAATACTAAAAATGTCCCGCTGTTGTTATCAAATATTCCGTATCGACAGCTAAATGAAACTAATTTTAACAATCTTGTTCAAGAGTTGCAGCGAATGGTCGGTTCATACAATATGGATTTGAGATATACTAAAAGAAGAAATTATAACTTGTTAAAACAGATGATTGGCAATATTCCCAAGCTAGTAAGAGAAACTCCTTTAGCAGAGTTTAAAGACGCTTATAAAGGGAAAACCGCTGTTGTTGTATCAGCTGGGCCGACACTTGACAGAAACCTGGAAACAATAAAAAAATATCGCAGCAATATAGTTTTAATAGTTGTTGGAACGGCTATGAAAGCTATCGCAAGTGCGGATATAATACCAGATTTTTTGTGTATTATTGAAACCTATGACTGTTCAAAACAAATATCTAATGTAAAAACTCTCAATGAAATAAATTTTATTACTGATACTTTTTCCAGTCCAGAGATTAGAAATATTAATTTCAAAAATATCTATACGCATATATCGGCCAATCAGCCTATAAACTTTTTCTGGAAAGAGTTAACAGGTATAGATATTTCTGAATACTGGTCGAAAGGAACCGTATCATATGCGGCATTAAACTGTGCCCGAATTCTGGGGTGTTCTAAAATTGTTCTTGTAGGGCAGGATTTAGCTTATATTGACGGTCAGTGTTACAGCAATAATTCTGCATACAAGGATTTGCAATGTTCTTTTAACAAACAAAAAAATAAGTGGGAGATTACTGCAAAAGATTTTGACAGTTACTGTGAATCATTATGTAATAGTCCTGATAAAGAGTATCAAATAAAAGTTGCTGAAAAAAGAATACGTGATTTAAACAACTCGCTTTATTATGTCAAAGGAATAAATGGTGACATGATTCCGACGGAATCTGTTTATGCAGCATTTATCTCTCCGTTGGAGGAATTTGCTGAGCATTTTAATAATATTGAGTATATAAATACTTCTCTTGTAGGAGCTCAAATCAACGGATATAAGAACATGCCTTTAGAAGAAGCATTAAAAGATACTTCTAGTATTATAAACAGAGAGCTTAATGCTGATTTTAATTATGATATCAGTGCAATCAAAAACAATATAAACAAAAATTTAACAGAGCTAAAATTCGCTATTAGTAAAATAAATGAAGGCGAATCTTCTTTAAAAGCTTTAAATAATGAGCTTAAACGTACGAGAGAGATAAATGCCGGTATTCTTAAAATTTTGAAAAAAGTTTCCTTTGACTATATTGAGTTGAGTACAAAATTTGCTAATAAAAATAAATTATTTGATATTATAACAACAGCGGAAAGAATTGATATAGAATATGAGATGAAAATGACTCAAACAATAACAGTAGAGAGTATAAATAAGTTATCCGAAAGTATGAGTAAATATTATTCAAACGCAAAAAAACGCATAGATGAAGTCTCAGAAATGCTTAAGGTAGTTTGTGAGGAGTTAGGATGAAAGTTCTGATACAACGTGTAAAGAGTGCATCAGTAAGCATTGATAATGAGCGTTATTCTTCAATAGAAGGCGGAATTCTTGCTTTTGTTGGTATAGAGAAAGAGGATACAATAGAAAAAGTAAAAAAACTTGCCGGGAAAATTGTGAACTTAAGGATATTTCCAGATGAAGCAGGGAAGATGAATAAATCATTGCTTGATATTCAGCAGGAAATGCTTATAGTTTCTCAGTTTACACTATGCGCTGACTGTAAAAAAGGAACTCGTCCGAGCTTTGACAAATCGGCCGCACCTGATATAGCAAATGAACTCTATGAGAAATTTATTCAAGAAGTTGCTTTATGTGGTATAAGAACTGCACATGGCAAATTTGGGGCAATGATGGATGTTGAATTAATCAATGATGGGCCGGTAACATTTATGCTTGAATTATAAAATTCTGGGAAATATTATTTTGCTTCAGGTATAATAAAATAGGAGAGTATATAAAAAGGGAAATGAAATATGAAATTAAGCACAACTACAGCAAAAAATTCTTTTAAGTATGGCTGGCTTTTGTCTAGAATATGGCCATACATAAAACCTTATATGTTCAGGATTATATGCGGCTTTTTGGTTGCAATTCCTTTGGGGCTTCTTGACGGGGTTACAGCATTTGCACTAAAGCCTTTTATGGATTATGTGGTAGGGAAGCAAGATTGGGTTTTCCATTTACTTGGGCATGAATATACTTTGACTTGGCAAGTTTTTGCATTTATAATTCCGTTTGGAGTAATAGCTTTCGCCTGTTTCCAAGGGGTTTTAAGATATCTTAATGATTATATTTCAGCCTGGACGTCACAAAGAATTACTAATGATGTAAAAATGGATTTATTTCATAAACTTATTTATATGGACCCGCAGTTTTTTGATGAGAACTCTTCAGGAATAATTATTACAAGATATATGGGTGATCCTCAAACAGCTTCTGCGGGTATTGTTGACCAAATAAAAACTATTACAACTAGTTTGTTTGGCGCTTTAGGGCTGATTACAGTCATGCTCTACAGCTCTTGGAAACTGGCTTTTATTGGTGTTTTAGTACTATGTATTGCTTTTGTTCCTGTTGCTCTTATTAGAAAACGTATCAAAGCAGCTTCTAATAAAAATATGATTATAGGCGGGAATATAACGACTAATATTAACGAAACATATAATGGCAATAAAGTAATGACAGCATATAGTTTGCAAAGGCGGCAAGAAAACTTCTTTAAGAACCAGATATGGGAATCTTTTAACGTAAATATGTCATTAACAAAAAGAGCAGCCTGGATGAGTCCTTTAATGTATTTAATCGCATCATGCGGGATTGCGGTTGTGCTGGGATACGGAACACATTTAATTACTTCTGGTGATATGACAGCTGGAAGCTTTGCTTCATTTGTAACCTCACTTCTTCTTTTATACAAACCTGTTAAAACATTGGGAAATACTCTAACAGGAATCCAAAACATATTTGTTGCAATGGGCAGGGTTTTTGAACTATTTGATTTGGAACCTGAAATTAGAAATAGCCAAAACGCTGTAGAAATGAAGGGGCTCAATGATAAAATCGAATTTAAAAATGTTTGGTTTGAATATGTTCCAAATCAGCCTGTTTTAAAGAATTTGAATTTAACTATAAAAAAAGATGAGACTTTAGCCATTGTTGGAAACTCTGGCGGAGGTAAGTCGACGCTGGTAAACCTTCTACCTCGGTTTTATGATATAAAATCCGGCTCTATTACTTATGATGGAACTGATATTAGAAATATAACGGTAGAATCGTTGAGAGCAAATATTGCAATGGTTTTCCAGGATAACTTTTTATTTTCAGGAACAATAAGAGAAAATATTATGATGGGGAATCCGAATGCTTCAGAAGAAGAGCTGGAACTTGCGATAGAATCGGCTCATTTACAAGAAATGATAGCTGAACTTCCTGATGGATTGGAAACATTGTTAGGTGAGCGTGGATTAACGTTATCGGGAGGACAAAGACAACGTGTAGCTATTGCAAGAGCAATGATTAAGAATGCTCCAATAGTTATTCTGGATGAAGCGACATCTGCACTTGATAATAAATCAGAAGCTATCGTTCAGAAGGCATTAGATAATTTGATAAAAAACAAAACAGTTTTTGTTATAGCACATAGACTTTCTACAATCAAAAACGCCGACAGAATAGCTGTTATAAATGAAGGCGAGCTTGTAGAACTTGGTAACCATGATGAACTAATGACAATTCCGCACGGTCAATATAAAGCTCTGTATGAAATGCAATTCAAAAAACAGGAAATGCTGGTGTAGGGGTGACTGATGAAGCGTGAAGGTGTAAATAAGTGAATAGGTGAATAAGTTAATAAGGTTGTTGGTCAGGCATTGCCTGACCAACAACTGTCATTGCGAGGACGATTAGGACGAAGCAATCCAGCCGATTAATAACTATTACATTTTAATCTAAGATACAAAAATATTAGAGTTTAGGTGACTAGTGAATAGGTGAAGCGTGAAGGGTGAGGGGTGAAGGGAGCTTTTTAGGGTTTAGGTCAAGCCGTGTGGTGTCATTGCGAGGACGATTAGGACGAAGCAATCCAGCCGATTATTAACTATTACATTTTAATCTAAAATACAGTAATACAAATCCTGCCAATCGGGATTCTTCAATTCGATTAATTCTAGTTT
>CALUSJ010000083.1 GCA_944323405.1 Candidatus Gastranaerophilales bacterium | reverse complement strand
TAGAACAACAGAATTACTTGCAGGCATATATCCTAAGAATGTATATGCTTGTCACTGTACGGGCTTAAATTCTTTATGCATACTTAATTCACGATTAAACCTCAAAGAAATAGGGTGCGGGACTAATGTTATTATTCATCCTGCACATTTACCCATTTCCTCTTATCCTTTGACTTTATAAGCTCAGGCAGTAATGTATGGTGGTGTTGTATGTGGTAAAATTATGAATGATAAGGAGTGTAATAATGCGCAGTGATAATATAAAAAAAGGTATAGCAAGAACCCCGCACAGAAGTCTTTTAATGGCAACAGGAGTTTCTAAAAAGAATATGGAAAGCCCGTTTATCTGGATAGCAAGTTCATTTTCCGATTTAGTTCCGGGTCATACAGGAATGCGTGATTTAGAGCGCCAGATTGAAAAGGGTATTCATACAGCAGGCGGACAAGCATTTATATTCGGAGTTCCTGCCGTGTGCGACGGAATCTCAATGGGACATTCGGGAATGCAGTATTCACTTCCTTCAAGGGACTTAATAGCCGACTGCGTTGAAACTGTTGTTAACACTCATCAGCAGGATGTGGTAAATCTGTGGTTTACCACATCCTGCTTGCTCTATAAAACAAATATGTTACAAAATGTAAATTTTATACGTTAGAATAAGATTTAATTAGAAATTTTGTTATATAATGGTCTTAAAATAAAGGAGTATATATGAAAATTTATTCGATCAATAATGTTTATTCTAATCAACAAAAGAATGGATATACAGTAAAAAAAAGCTGCTCTAACAATGTGCAAGCTGCTTCTAGACCTTCTTTTAAGGGGGATTTGGGCCGCGGTTTAGGGGCTGTAACAGGTTTTCTTACTGTTGCAGCAGGCTGTGCTGCGTGCGCAGCCTTGAGTATTGCATTTCCCATAGCGCCTATTGTTGCCGCAGGTGTTGCTACAAAAGCGTTTGGAGATGCTGGCTCAAAATTAGAAGATGATCTTAAAAATAAAAACAAACCTAATAAATAATAAAATATACAATTTAATAAATGTACTATAATAACAATTATAATAGAAAATTTTAGGGATTTAATATGCATATTCAACCAATGGAACAACATGTAACAATTACTAAATCAGCTAAATCCTCAATAAATAAAGGATCAAGCATGAGTTATGCATATAATAATTTTGATATTACAAGATCGTTAGAAGAAATTAAACAGCAGAATGATGTTAAAAATAAATTTTTACTCGCAATTACTGGGCTTCTAACTTTGGGCACTATATTAATACCTGCATCTATATATCTTAAAGGTGGAGGTGGCAGTAAAAGTTCAACACAAAGTATATATGGTCTTGTAAGAAATTTTGAAAACCTTTCTAAAAATGAAAAAATTCCTACTCTTGCTACTTGTAAAAGTATCAATAAAAAATTAAAATCTTTTTTACAAGAACAAATTAATTATGTGAAAGCAAATCAAAATGATATTATAAAAGCTGGAAATCCAAAACCTACTAATATGCTTTTAATGTACGGGCCTCCAGGAACTGGTAAAACATTCTTTTCTAAGATTTTTGCAAAAACTTTAGGAGCAGAATACACAGAAATAAAATTCGCAGATTTTAATTCTCAATGGTGCGGAGAACACATCGAAAACTTAAAAAGTGTTATGAATGATATATTAGCTACGGCCACATTATCTCCCCAAAAGAAATTTGTTGTTACGTTTAATGAAATAGATGCTATATTACAACCCGTAGAAAATATGTCAAATGTCAAAGGGGGATATGGGATGGTTAAAGCAGAGGAACGTGCAACCATTTTGACTTATATAGATGAAATTTTGGAAAAAGCTCCTAATGTAACAATAATTGGAACTACAAATCTAGCACCTAAGAATAACCAACTAGATGGAGCAGCAATGAGCCGATTTAAAAATATTATAGAGGTTTCTTATCCTGATAAAGAATGTTTATACGAGGCATTAAAAACCCTTTTGGAAAGAATAGATAATGGAAAAGATTTTATTGAAAATAATAAAAATATGATAAAAAAATTAACCGAAAAATTAAATCAAAGAAAAGCTTCTTTCAGAGATTTAGACAATATTGCAGAAAAAGCGAAAAAGGCATATCTGGAAGCTTGTATGACAAACAAAAATGCCAAATTTAAGTATCAATACCTTGATGATGCACTAAATAACCTAGATTTAACGGATGGAGAACGTAATTTTTCGGGAAAATTAGATTGTTGTGCGTAATATTTATTCCTATTCTTCGGCCTGTTTTGCTCTGTAGCAATTCTTTAGATGTTGTAAATCTTTGAATTACAAAAGATTATTCCCAATAGTATAACTCTTATTACCATTGTAACCAGCAAAAGTTTTTGATGCGGTAAATCACAAATTTACAACAATCAAAACCAATAAAAGATGAGTTTCAAATTATATGCAGCACGGGTGGAAAACAAACTTATTTAGATGCTATAATAGCAAAAAACAGGCATGACAGATATACAACAATAGATAATAAAAAGCCGTTTTTAATGAAAATCAGAAAGATATAATAGATGTTTCAATTAACTG